>DAOORM010000131.1:0-6291 GCA_035389265.1 Flavobacteriales bacterium
TGCCCAGCATCCAGCACAAGTGGTGGTGGCGCTGGAAGAAGTGGGTGAAGGTGAAAGGCGATGGCAACCACCAGTACCTTGACTTCACCGTACAGGATGGTGCGGGGAATGAGGTGCCGTTGTAGATACCCTCTGGACCGGATGTTGCATTCCTTCGCGGCGTGAAGGCATCTTCAGCTACCTCGGCCCTCCCCAAAGCCCGCAACTACTGCGCCCGCCAGGAACGGTGCCAGCAGGAGGTGCGCGATAAGCTCTACGCGTGGGAGGTTCCCGGCAAGGAGATCGAGCCCATCATCAGCCAGCTCATCGGAGAAGGATTCTTGAACGAAGCGCGTTTCGCGGAGCATTACGCGGTGAGCAAATCGCGGCAGAAGGGGTGGGGCTTGCGGAAGATCGAGGCGGCGCTGAAGCAGAAGCAGGTAAGCGAGCCGTGTATCCGCGCGGCGTTGAAGGCCGTCGATCAGGAAGAGCAAGCCGAAATTCTGAAGAGATTAGTTGCAAAGCGTTGGGAAAAGGAGCGTGAAACACACCCCCTTCTTAAACGACGCAAGGTGATCGGTTTCTTCATACGGAAGGGCTACGGTATGGATCAGATCGAACGCTGCCTGGTGGGGTTCGAATGAGCCTCTCTGAGGTGCGACGGGACCAGCGCAACCTTTAACGCGCACCAGCCCCTTTCCCAATTGCGATCACGGTCGAGATCGTCCGCATCGTATCCTTCTTCTTCTGCGCCCGCATCTGTTGGTAGTAGAAACAATCCGAGAACATAGGGTCATCCCCCAAGGAGTTCGGAAGACCCTCGATCTCGAAAGGAAAACTAACGGAGTCCCAATAGATCTTGGCGTAGATAACGCCCTTGGCACATGGAGAGAGGTCCCGCACTTGAGGGTTGAGCTTCACCTTCTGTCCGGTTCGTGCGTGCATGACATGCTGCCCTGCAGGCTCTACGATCATCAGGACCGAATCGATCGGAACGCTTGCGCCTCCACCGAGGAGTAGATCCCCTTTTAGCCAGTTCACCCCTCTAGGTGCGGTGAGGGTATCTCCGTTGCGCATGATCACCAAGGGGGGCGATGAGGTCACATCAACCTCACTGGCGACCATGTCCACAACGCTCAAGTCGCGTGCAACCACTACGGTAGTACCGTTGGAAGTCGTTCCTTCTGGAGTTTGGTACGGACAATGAGTTCCAAAGCACGTCTTCCAAAGATCAAACGAGAGACTGTCAACGAGTGGATCCACCACAGGCGTTCCGGGTTCTGTCCCAACGTATTTCAGAGCGAACAGCGCTGCTCGGCGACAAACGGGTTCGGTCTCGTCGAGTTTGGTGGTGGAAAGCCCCAACCCCGGCAGCGGGAACTGGTAGGTGTGCTTTCCCGAGGTCATGCAGAGCACATCGCGCTTGGCCACCCGTCCACCAGGGAAGCCGAGGGAATCGCCCTTGGTGTAGTATTCTTTCACCGCGATCGTATCCCCGCGTTCAAGGATGATCCGGTATTGGGCAGCGGTATCGCCGTGCACTAGGCATAAGAGGCTTAACGCCAGGAAGGATCGCAGCATCATACGGGAAAGGTAGCGACCGGACCAACATGCCTCAGGCTTCCGTCGTGCCGCGTACTTTTGCGGCCCGAAAGCCCGGGATAGGGCCAAGGCGACCGCAGCATGATCACCATCGACAAGATCGACGACCTCAACGAGCGACTGGAAGCCCTCAAAGGCTACTTGGATATCGAGGAGAAGCGCGGTCGTATCCTCGAAGAGGAGAAATACACCCTGGACCCCGATTTCTGGAACGACCAGAAGAAGGCCCAGCAGGTGATGCACCGTATCCGCGAGTTGAAGCGATGGGTGGGTCTATACGAAGGCGTGAAGCGCGAACTCGATGACCTGGGCGTGATATTCGATTTCTGGAAGGCCAAGGAGGTGACCGAGGAGGAGGTGGAGGCCCAGTTCAAGAAGGGGACGGACGCGCTGGAGGAGCTTGAATTCAAGAATATGCTGAGCGCGGAGGAGGATCCGTTAAGTGCCGTGGTGCAGATCACCGCCGGTGCTGGGGGTACCGAAAGTTGCGATTGGGCCGGCATGCTGTTGCGCATGTACCAGATGTGGGCCAAGAAGAACGGCTACGAAGCCCGCACACTGGACTACCAGGATGGGGAAGGTGCCGGGATCAAACAAGCGACCATCGAGGTGGATGGTGAGTTCGCCTTTGGTATGTTGAAGGGCGAGAACGGTGTGCATCGCCTGGTGCGCATTAGTCCGTTCGACAGCAACGCGCGCCGCCATACGAGCTTCGTGAGCGTTTATGTGTTCCCTCTGGTGGACGAGAGCATCGAGATCGACATCAATCCGGCGGACATCACCTGGGATACTTTCCGCAGTGGTGGTGCAGGTGGCCAGAACGTGAACAAGGTGGAGACCGGTGTACGGCTGCGCCACGGGCCAACAGGCATCATCATCGAGAATACCGAGACCCGCAGCCAGCTGGACAACAAGACCAAGGCACTCCAGTTGCTAAAGAGCCAACTGTACGAGGCGGAGTTAGAACGCCGCCGCAGCAAACGCAGCGAGATCGAAGCAGGCAAGAAGAAGATCGAGTGGGGTAGCCAGATCCGCAACTATGTGCTGCAGCCCTACAAGCTGGTGAAGGATGTAAGAACCGAACACGAGACCAGCAGCGTGGACGATGTTCTGAACGGAGAGATCACCGAGTTCCTGAAGGCATTCTTGATGCAACAGGGGCAGAGCCAGAAGGTGTGATCCACGGTCTGCAGTTGCCAGTTGGCAGTAGGCAGTTGTACGACCGACGAAAATGTACTGCCAACTGCTTACTGCCAACAGCCGACCACAATGGACTACCGCATCGAGAAAGACACCATGGGCGAGGTGAAGGTGCCCGCCGATAAGTACTGGGGCGCTCAGACCGAGCGCAGCCGCAATAACTTCAAGATCGGGCCGCCGGGCAGCATGCCGCGCGAGATCGTGCATGCCTTCGCTTACCTGAAGAAAGCCGCCGCGCTCACTAACCTGGAACTCGGCAAGCTGCCGCAGGAGAAATGCGACCTCATCGGCCGCGTGTGCGACGAGATCCTCACTGGAGCTCTGGACGACCAGTTCCCGCTGGTGATCTGGCAGACAGGCAGCGGCACGCAGAGCAACATGAACGTGAATGAGGTGGTGGCCTATCGGGCGCACGTGGTCAACGGTGGCAAACTCACCGACACGGAGAAAGTGCTGAACCCGAACGACGATGTGAACAAGAGCCAGAGCAGCAACGATACCTACCCAACGGCCATGCACATCGCGGCCTACAAACTCACCGTGGAGGTGACCATTCCGGGGGTGAAGAAGCTGCGTGACACCCTGGCGAAGAAGTCAGAGGCGTTCAAGGATATCGTGAAGACCGGTCGAACCCACTTCATGGATGCCACCCCCCTCACCGTGGGACAGCAGTTCGGAGGCTATGTGCAACAATTGGACAATGGCCTGCGTGCCGTGGACAACGCGTTGGTGATGGTGCGCGAACTGGCGCTGGGTGGCACGGCCGTGGGTACCGGGCTCAATGCCCCCAAGGGCTACAGCGTGCTCGTGGCGAAGAAGATCGCGGAGCTCACCGGACTGCCTTTCGTGACTGCGCCGAACAAATTCGAGGCCTTGGCTGCGCACGATGCCATGGTGGAACTAAGCGGTGCACTGAAGCGGCTCGCCGTATCACTGATGAAGATCGGCAACGACATTCGCATGCTCAGCAGCGGCCCCCGCAGTGGGATAGGGGAACTGATCATCCCGGACAACGAGCCCGGTTCGAGCATCATGCCCGGCAAGGTGAACCCCACCCAACCGGAAGCGCTCACCATGGTCTGTGCCCAAGTGATGGGCAACGATGTGGCCGTTGGCATCGGAGGGAGCAACGGGCACTTCGAGCTCAATGTGTTCAAACCATTGATCGCCGCCAATGTGCTTCAGAGCGCTCGACTGATCGGTGAGGCTTGTGTTTCGTTCAACGATAAGTGCGCCGAAGGCATCGAGCCGAACCGCCCCATGATCAAGCGTCACTTGGAGAATTCGCTGATGCTGGTGACCAGCTTGAACACGCACATCGGCTACTACAAGAGCGCCGAGATCGCGAAGAAGGCCCACAAGGAGGGCACCACACTGAAGGAGGCCGCCATCGCACTAGGTCACGTGAGCGCCGAGGACTTCGATAAGTGGGTGGATCCGGCGAAGATGTGCAGCGAGGGATGATCCGCACTGCATCTGAACGAAGAAGCCCGGCCATTGGCCGGGCTTCTTCGTTGTGTTGGGATCGTGAGTTCACTTCGCCATCGCCAGGTCGCACGCGGCGAACTTGCTGGCCAGTACGGAAGCGTCAGCCATATCCGAAGCCGTCAGGTCCACGGAACCGTTCTGGGTGTACACGCGGACATTGTCCGCATTGCCACCGATGAAGCTCATCACGGCCATGTCGCTCACGTTGCTGTCGGTGTATTTCCAGGTGTTGTCGCAACGATCGTACTTCATCACACGCACTTCACCCGCCTTTTCGCCGGTGAGCTGGGTGGTGGTGAAGGTGTCCTTCGTAGCCTCGATCTTGAAGTCGTCACCGTTGATGGTCGCCATCTGCATCTCGTAGTCCCCTTCGTTCATCGAAAGCGGGTTGCTACCGCTCCAGAACTCGATCAGGTTGAGGATCACCACGTCGATGAAGCTGGCGATACCGTACACGGGAATGATGTTCAATACATAGAACACCAGTGTCTTCACGAACTTGCTGTCGCTGAGATTGTCGTTCCAGTCATAGACCTTCCGGACCAAGGCGAACTCACCGAAGCAACCGGTCTGTGTAACGAGCAGGCTGCCCATGGCGAGGCTGAAAAGTGAACGCTTGATGATCTTCATGGCTAGGTTGAGTTTGATGCCAAAGTAGTTATTCGGGGTAAACGTGCAAATCGAGTCCACTTTTTTCTGGTGAACGCACGTGCGCTGCCGACAACCAGGCGTAGGCCCTGGGTCAGAGCGCGCGCAACAACGCGTTACCGAAGTTCTCCACTTGGTAGCGACGCACGCCTGGTATAGCCGCCAATGCGGACAGGTCGCCCGGTAGTGTGCGCGCGATCTCCATCAGCAACTGGTTCGCCGCTACGATACCCGGACGTAGGTCGTTCTCGGTCGTCAATCGATCACGGGTCGCCTTGAGGCGTTTCAACCGCTCTTCATAGTCGTTGTCACGGTCCCAGCGCTTGGGGCGTTCCAGCCGCGGCCACTGTTCCTTGGGCAGTTCCTGCCCCTTCTTGACAGCTGCCAGGATCCGCCTTCCGTACTTTTCGATGGTCCGTTCGCTTACGCCTTTGCGCGATGCGATATCCTTCAGTGTCGCAGGCGGGTCGGTGGCCAGGGAGAGCAACACATCATTACCGAGGATCATGAAGGCGGCCCTGTCCTGTTGTTCGGCGACGCCCTCACGCCAGGCATGTACTTCGCGGAGGATGGCGAGTTGATGCGGCTTCAACATCTTCGCGCCTTTCAACCGAAGGAATGGTGGCTCTTCGTTCACCGGCAGGTTGAATGGGGCATCGGTCAGTAGACCGAACTCTTCTTCGGCCCATGTCCAGCGGCCCTTCTCCTTCAGCTTGTTCTCGAGGATGTCACGCAAGGCGATGAGGTGCGAGGTATCCCCTGCGGCATAGTCCAACATGTCCTTGGGCAGCGGGCGCTTGCTCCAATCCGCCTTCTGGAATTTCTTGTCCACCTGAACACCTTGGTACTTGTTCAGCAAGGCCGCCAGCCCGATCTCCGGTTCGTTCAGCAATTCCGCGGCCACCAAGGTGTCGAACACGTTCTCCACCCTGATGGTGTGGTGGCGTGCCAATATGCGAAGGTCGTAATCCGCATCATGGATCACCACCTCCATACCCTTCTGGGCCAAGAGTCCACCCAGCAAGGTCAGGTCCTTCACACTGAGCGGATCGATCAGAAAGGTTTGTTCCCGGGTGCTGATCTGGATCAGGCACACACTTTCGCGGAACCGGTGGAAGCTGGATGCCTCGGTATCCAATGCGATCACCGCCTCTTTGGCGAGACGATCCACACACGCTGCAAGCGCTGGTGGGGTGGTGATGAGTTCGTAGGTGGCCACGTCAAGGCTTTCCAGCCCCGATCTGGGCTTTCTGCACGGAGGTGCAAGGTAATGGGAGGCTCAGTTGGCGCCCAAGGGTGGTGCTAACCGTTATCCACTTGGCGCTTTTGACCGTTCGCGGCGGACACTAGGAGTGCCTGAACATCAATGGATTG
>DAOORM010000132.1:0-6246 GCA_035389265.1 Flavobacteriales bacterium
TCGGGAAGCTCTTGAGCGTTGAGTGCCGCGCTGAAGGAAAGGGTGGCCAGGATCAGAGGTCGCATGGGTAGGGCTGCCAAATTACAGGAGCGTTCCACAATAGGGCCATTCGTTCGAGATGGATAGGGCCGGAACTGTTGGAATGGGCGATAGGACCGATCACCGTTCCGATGGTTCCACGAAGCCCTTCACCAGCGGATTCAACAGCGTTGCGATCCGGAGTAGTTCCTCTTCGCTATGCAGCGGCCCTACGATCTGCAACCCGATCGGCAGACCCTGCGCGTTCAACCCCATGGGCACCGAAAGCGTGGGATGTCCGGTGGCATTGATGATGGCGCCGAACGGGACGTATTCCATATAGCGTAGCGTTCCAGCATCACCTTGTAGCAAGCTTCCTGGCGCGCATTTGGCGAATGCAGCACCATAGGTCACTGGGAGGATCAGGAAGTCGTGGTCTTGGAAGAACCGCTCCCAGATCGTAGTCAGTCGTTCGCGCTCCGCGGTGATGCGCAGCCAGTGTGCCTCCGTCGTGTCATTCATCGCATCGGCGTAGCTGCCGAACGTTCCTGTTCCAGGATCGATCGCGTGCATCTGCTGCGTCATCAGCTGGCGCAGGAGCCAAGGCTTGTCCTCTCCGTGTACCATCGCGAAGGTGGCGAAGAAGGAACGCATGAGGTCGGCGTGGATGGGCGGCACGCGCTCTATCGTGGATGCACCCTGTTGCTTCAAGGTGCGGATCAGGTCATTCATCGCTTCGCGCACATCCGTTCCTACGCCCGCCGTATAGTTAGTCTCAGACCACTTCAGTGCATAAGCGAATCGATACTCGCCCAAGGTGCGCGTGGTAGCGTTCGGACGATAGATCGGTCGTTGGTAGCGTTCATCGATGGGTGTTCCCTTCAACGCATTCCAAAGCAATGACAGGTCCTCGGGCGCGCGTGCCATGGGGCCGGGTGATGCCATGGCGAGGCGTCGTTGCACACGTGTGGTATCAGGCCATCCACCGTGCGTTTGGTTCAGGGCGCCGTAGGTCGGCTTCAAGGCCCAGAGGCCACAGAATGCAGCGGGCACGCGGATGCTTCCGCCCATGTCACTACCCAGTTCACCCGCACTGAATCCGGCCGCCAGTGCAGCAGCCCCTCCACCGCTGCTTCCACCCGGCGTGCGTGTGGTGTCGTACGGATTGCTCGCTGTGGGATAAACTTCTCCGTGCGTCTGATAATCGCTGAGCATGAACGGTACGTTGGTGGTGCCGAGGATGATGGCACCGGCCTTCTTCAACTGGCGCACCAACGCACCATCTTCGGGTGCAATGAATCCGAATTGCGCCGCGTTCAAGGTGCTCGGCGAACCTTTCACCCAGAACTGTTCCTTGATGGTGAGGGGGACACCGTGCAATGGACCCAATGCTGTATCGCCTCGTGCGATGGCAGCATCGGCCAGTGCAGCGTCGGCCAGGGCTTCCTCTTCGCGCAACCATATCAGCGCATTATACCGGTGATTGAGGTTCTTGATGCGAGCCAGGAAAGCCTGTGTGATCTCCGTGGAAGTCGCATCACCGTTCCGGATCATGTCTGCCAGCTCGGTCGCCGTTCGGTAGTGGAAGCGGTCGTCTTGGGAGACGGCCCTTGTGGGAGGTTCGAAGAGCGCCTGTTGCAGGTGAATGGGCTGCCCTTGTTTGCTGGGGATAACGCTCCAGATCCATCCGCCGAGGATGCAGGCTATCAGCAGGAGCAAGCCGAGGATCATTGCTGTCCACTTGAATAGCAGACTGGTCGTTAGGAGCATTTTGAAGGTTGTTGGCTTCTTCATTGTACTAGGGGGTTTGAGCGCGGAGCAGGAAGGTGGACCGCATGATGCATTTGCATGGGCTTATCTGGTGTAGTGATCACTGCGGTCCACAGCCAAGCGGAGAGGATGAAGCCCGCGACCACCAAGGCAGACCAGAACACGGCTGACCAATTGGTGGCAAGCCCCGCACGCATTGCAGTAGAGACGATCGATCGCTTGTTGACCTGTCGTGGTTCCACCCGGATCATCAGCGCTGTGGGATTGATCGTTGAGCTGTGCATGGGGTCGTATTATTCGATCACGCTCAGCGGTGCGCTCCGGCGTTCACCGTTCTCACCGACGATCACAAGCTGATAAGCACCCGGGTAAAGCGATCGGATGTCCACGCGTGTGGTGGATCCCGGTTGGATGGTATAGCGGTCGAGGATGACACTGCGGCCGGCCATGTCCGTCACGAATAGCGCTGCACGTGCACCAAGTCCGTTGGGCCAAGTGATGGTGACCTCTTCCTTCGCGGGGTTCGGGAATACGTGTAATACCTCTTGTTGAGCTTCAGCGATTCCTGTTGTTAGGTCGCTACTCCAGCGGCTGAATTGTTGTGTGGTAGATCCGCCGCCGAAGTCGATGGTACTTGTTACCAGTTCCGCGATGGGCCACGCTTGTCCGGCCACGAAGAAGGCGTAGCTGTCGTAGGTCTGGTCCATGCTGAAGAACCCGAGATCATCCACCAGCGCATGGGTCCAGTGGACACGCAATACGTTGGGTATGGAACCTCCGGGCATCACCAGTGTGCCGTAGCCATCCACTTGTCCGCTGAAGCTCCCGGTACGGACCACCTCATTCTCCTCCACCGTGAACGTGGCGTTCTGCGGGCTGCTCCACGTGGTGCCGAACGTGCAGGGGAAGGGTAGGTAGGTGCCTTGCGGTGCGTGTACGATCACGCTGGTGCCATCATCACTTCCGGCGAAATGGATCCCGTCATTCGCGACGCGGTAGTACTGGGTCACCAAGTCGTTCATCTCCGCGATGGTCGCTGTCGGGAATTGCGCGCC
Organism: Flavobacteriales bacterium; assembly: GCA_035389265.1. Lineage (GTDB taxonomy): Bacteria > Bacteroidota > Bacteroidia > Flavobacteriales_F > PHOS-HE28 > PHOS-HE28. The sequence goes on from DAOORM010000132.1 coordinate 2,844, forward strand.
GTTCGGTGTGTTCGCTGCGCTGATGTACTGCGCGGTGAGGCTGCTGTCGATGCTGAGTGCGCTCAGGTCCCAGGTGCGGTTCGGACCAGCGCTGCCCGGTTGGACGTACGGACCGAAGTTGACGGCGAAGCTGGTTGCCACTACCGGCGTGTTGGTGGTCGCAGTGAGCGTAGGTTGTGCTTGTGCAGCGGTGGTGAGCAGCGCTGCGGAACAGAAGGCTAGGAGTTGTTTCATGGTTGTTGGATCGACCTGTAGGCCGAGGTTGTTTGTTCGTTCGTTCGTCGTGGTTCGCTCAGCGGATGTCCAGCGCAAGGCCGGTGCGGAAACTGAGGTTGGAGTTCAAATAGGGGTTCGCCATCACCCAGCCTTTCGTTTTGGCCTCTGCTTCAGCGTAGACTTTCACCACGTTCCCGATCGACCAGTTCGAGCGCGCGGTCAGCAAGCCACCTACCGCACCGTTCTGGTCCAAGAAGCCGCCGTGTTCGGGTTGCATCCACAGCATGCCCCGCAGGTCCACTTGTGCGGAACCCATGCGCAGTCCTTTGCGCATCAGTTCGATGCCGCCGAAGACGTGGTCGCGGTTGTGGTAAGTATGCACACCGAGCATCCATTGACGCCCGTTGTGATCGAGGAGCAGGTCGCCGCCCAGGTCGTAGCCGAAGGAAGTGAGGATGTGGTGTGCAGCGAAGTTGAAGCGGGTGTTCTTGCCCAAGCGGAATCCATGGATACCCACCATATCAGGCGCAAGGAAGTTGAGGTACTGGAGGTTACCCATCCGCACCAGGTAAGCATCCTCCTCCGGGGTGAGCTTGCTGCGTTTGATCGCGCGGTCGATGCCTTCGCCGAAGGGATGTTCGCCACGATCCTCATAAGCTTCATCAGGCCTGTGCAGATCATACACCCACGCGGTGAAGTCCCAGCCTACGTAATCGCGTTCAGCCATTTCTTCACCGTAGAAGTTCATGGTGTCGATGCTCTGGTCGTAATCCGCCGCACGGAACTGGCGCACGTAGCCCACGGCCTGCTTGTTGATCAGGATGTTCATCGCCACGTTCGGGTACTGGGTGCGCTGGAAGAAGTTGTCTTGCTGCATGTTGCGAACAAGAGCGTATTGCGCTTCGATCCCGGAAGCGAAACTTCGGACCAGCTCGTTCGGTGCTTCCCGTTTGAAGCGGGCCATGTCAGCGTCGCTCACATGCGACACCGATGCGCTGGGTATGCCGCCACCGAACCGGTAGTAGGTTTCATTGAAGGTCGGTATACCGCGCAAGGTGGTGCCGCTGCGATGGAACTCTTCGTGCATCCACGCGGGTCCGAAGACCATGAGATTGTACGCGAGCACATAGTCCACGATACCGGCCTGTGCATTGGCCGCCACCCGGTTCAACAGGTGTCGCTTCTTGTTCGTGGGCTTGATCAGCCCGTTCCACAGTTTATTGGTGAAGTAGTAATTGGTCGCATGCAGGTTCTTGGTCACGGCCAGTGCTTGCTGCATGGAAGGGTTCTCATAACCGCGCAGCAGGTCGCCAGCGTTCAGTGTGGCGTTGGTGCCGTCGTTCAACTCCATCCGCTTGTTGGCGGACATCTGGGCGGCGTGCCATACGAAGGGTGCATCGATCAAGGGTAGGTCCAGCAACAAGCGAGGCTTGACGCTGTAGGTGCTGTCCTGCGCTGTGCCCACGAAGGGTAGGAGCAAGAGGGCTGTGATGGAGGGGAGGATGAGCTTGCGCATCGGTGGTTTCGTTGATGGCACAAAAGTCCCGGGCCCCTCGTCCTTGCCTTGTGGCCGTTCACGACAATGCACTGTCATTTCGTGCCATGTATCTTCGGCCTGTACGACACGCTCTCATGTCCGGACCATCTGCAACCTCAGTAACTCCAGCGTTTTGGGTAGGCATGCCCATTGTGCGCAACACGGTGCTTTACGCCAGCAGCAATCCGAAAGAAGTAGCAGAGATCTGTGCGGAGATCGGCATCAGCGTGGATGAACTCGAATTGGCGGATCGGCGTGTGACCTTGGAGCAGTGCTGCGCAGGTATCCTGGCCTCCATGCGTGTTTCCGGTGATCCGTTCCTAGGCCTTCATTTAGGGGAGCACACCAACCTTTCCGCGCTCGGTTTGGCGGGTCTTATGATGGGCAGCAGCCGGCATGCGGTGGATGTGCTGCGCTGTTCGCAGGAATTCAGTCAGGCCTTCACCAACCTGCAGACGTTCCGCTTGGAATTGGTGGAGGGAGAAGCACATCTGTATTCCGAGGCCGTTCAGGTCTGGGTGGACCGATCACCACGAACGGCCAGCTACGTCATGGAGACCTCCTTCTCATCCGTTGTGAACCAATTGGAACTGCTGACGCGCAAACACATCCGTCCCATCCGTTTGTACTTCCGCCATGAGCGACCCGCCGATATCAGCGAGTTCGAGCGCATTTTCCGCTGCAGGCCGCTGTTCGGTCAGGAGGTGAATAGGATGGTATTCTCCGCAGCGGATCTGCAAGCACCGATCATCGGCCACAACCAGCCGTTGAACGACATGCTCAAGAGCCTCTACGCTGAGCAGGTGCGCAAGAATACCGAGGGTGCCTCCTTCACCGAGAAAGTGAAACAGGTGATGCTCGGCAATATGCAGGTGACCTTTCCGCCTCTGGAGGTGATCGCCGAAGTGCTGCATATGACTCCGCGCACCCTACAGCGAAAACTGAGTACGGAGGGCACCACCTTCCGCGCGCTCACCGATTCCGTGAAACAGGAATTGGCCGAAAGCCTGCTGGCCAACCACGAACTCACCATAGCGGACATCGCACACAAACTGGGGTACTTTGAACCCACGTCCTTCCAGCGCGCGTTCCGGCAATGGACGGGCAGCACGCCGATGGAGTACCGCAAGAAAAAGCCCTAGCCGGAGCTACGGTGGGTGCTCCGACTAGGGCTTGCATCCGCTCAATGTGATCAGTCCCGCAGCACCGATCCGGCCATTGGTGCAGGGATCGTGAGCACCAGCAGGAAGAACGACGCGATGATGTTCAGGAAGGCCAGTCGGACCAAGCTCGCCGTTTCCCAGTTGGCTGCACGCGCTTGCAGGTCGGCGTTGACGGTTCCGGCATACGGCGTGTTGGTCAGCGCGATCAGTTCTGGGACGAAGTGCGCGAAGGTGATCACCAGCACGAGCACATAACCAGCCAGGCATAGCGCAATGGGCTTACGGCGCTTGCTGCGCCAGTTGGCGATGAGCGCGGCGCTCATCAGGAGCAAGGTCACCGGGTGGATCGGGATCCAGAATTTCTGTGCTTGCAGTCCGTAGGTCCCTTGGAACATGGCTAATGAAGCGGGCGGTGCAGCGGTCCATTGCGGTACCACGGCGAGGTGTTCGTAGGTAGCACCACCGATCACGATGATGTAGCTGAGGA
>DAOORM010000133.1:0-6236 GCA_035389265.1 Flavobacteriales bacterium
CGCCGCTGAAGGCATTGGTAGCACCGATCAGCGTGTTGTTGCTGATGTTGTCCAAGTGACCGCGGTACTTCAGCCAGGGGCCGGCCATACTGATGTGGTCGGTGGTGCACTTGCCCTTGGCTTTGATCAGCAGCACGGCATCACTGATGTTCTGGCCGTTCCATGCCGGGAACGGCTCCAACAACTGCAGTCGCTCGCTGTCGGGCTTCACCACCACGCTCACGGTGCTACCATCCGCAGCAGGTGCCTTGTAACCGGCATCTTCCACATCGAACCCGCGTGGGGGCAGCTCGATGCCTTTGGGTTCATCGAGTTTCACGCTATTGCCATCCTCATTGATGAGGGAGTCGGTCAGCGGGTTGAAGGTCAGATCACCGGCGATGGCCAGTGCGGTCACGATCTCGGGGCTGGCCACGAAGGCGTGCGTGTTCGCGTTGCCGTCGTTGCGCTTCGCGAAGTTGCGGTTGAAGGACGTGATGATCGAATTCTTGCGGTTCGGATCATCGGTATGGCGCGCCCACTGGCCGATGCAGGGACCGCAGGCGTTGGCGAGTACCACACCGCCCATGGCATCGAAGGTCTTCAGGAGCCCATCGCGCTCGGCGGTGAAGCGCACCACCTCGCTACCCGGGGTTATGGTGAACTCGCTCTTCGCCTTCAGGTTCTTGTCGATGGCTTGTTGTGCGAGCGATGCACTTCGCGTGAGGTCCTCGTAGCTGCTGTTGGTGCAGGAGCCGATCAGGCCCACTTCCAGTTTCGCCGGCCAGTTGTTCTCCTTCACCGCCGCGGCGAACTTGCTGATGGGCCAGGCGAGATCCGGGGTGAACGGACCGTTAACGTGCGGCTCCAACGTGCTCAGGTCGATCTCGATCACCTGATCGAAGTACTTGGCCGGATCGGCATAGACCTCCGGATCGCCTTGCAGGTGTTCCTTGATGCCGTCGGCCAGTGCGGCCACATCGGCTCGACCCGTACCCTTCAGGTAGCGGCTCATGCTATCGTCGTAGCTGAAGGTGCTGGTCGTGGCCCCGATCTCGGCGCCCATGTTGGCGATGGTGCCTTTGCCGGTGCAGCTCATGCTCTCGGCTCCGGGGCCGAAGTACTCGACGATGGCACCTGTACCCCCCTTCACGGTGAGGATGCCCGCCACTTTCAGGATCACGTCCTTCGGGCTGGCCCAACCACTCAGCTTACCGGTGAGCTTCACACCGATGAGCTTGGGCCACTTCAGTTCCCAAGCCAATCCGCTCATCACGTCGCAGGCATCGGCACCACCCACACCGATCGCGATCATGCCCAGTCCGCCTGCGTTCACCGTGTGGCTATCAGTGCCGATCATCATGCCGCCGGGAAAGGCGTACTGCTCCAGCACCACTTGGTGGATGATGCCTGCGCCCGGCTTCCAGAAGCCGATGCCGTACTTGTTGCTGATGCTCTCCAGGAAGTTGAACACCTCGTTGCTCTTCAGCAGCGCTTCCTGCAGATCGGCCTTGGCCCCCACACGGGCCTGGATCAGGTGATCGCAGTGGACGGTGCTGGGCACGGCCACGGTCTTGCGGCCGGTGGTACTGAACTGCAGCAGGGCCATTTGGGCAGTGGCATCCTGCATGGCCACCCGGTCCGGAGCGAAATCGACGTAATCCTTCCCGCGGTTGAACGCGCCCTTGGCCTCGCCGTCCCACAGGTGGGCGTAGAGGATCTTTTCGGTAAGGGTCAGCGAGCGACCGACGGCCTTGCGGGCGGCGACCACACGTGCAGGGTAGCGGCTATAAACCGCTTTGATCATATCGAGGTCGAAGATCTGGCTCATGCTTCGGATGCTGTTTCGTGAACAAAGATAAGCAGGCCATTCCCACTCAGCGAAATTTCGCCGCGAATGCGATCAACCACTTGAAAATGAGAGAGCCACCTCTCACGAGGTGGCTCTCCAGCTCGGTTCGAACAGCGGCTTACATCTCCCCGATCGCGGTGACCAAGGCATCCATGGCGGCTGCATTGGCAGGGCCACCACCCATGGCAACGCTGTTGGTAACGAGGTTCAAGCTTTGAAGAACCATGGCCATATCCACTTTGGCGTTCAGTGTCGCAGTGCCACCTGCGGTCACATCGGCATGGATGTGGACCATCGCTTCACGGGCCATGGCGTCCGTGGCGCAGTGGTAGGTGAATACACCGTCCGTCGCATCATCGAAGTCGCCATCGCCGTTGGTGTCCACATGGCCTTCCATGTTCAGGAACTTGTAGCCAGCGGTCGGATTCCAGCTCCAGTGCATCTCGGGGATGTTCAAAGGGGCTTCGGCCAAGGTCGGGTCGGCATGGTTCGTTTCGCTGTCGAGGCCCAGCGTGAACTCTGCTTCGTGGACGTGACCCGGGTTGATAGCCCCCAGCGTGAAGGTGTTGCTCGCGGCACTGGCATCCACAAGCAGATAGGTGTCGTGGAAGTGGGCGACCTCTGCAGCGGCATCATCCAGCAGATGGATGTTGGAAGCGTAGAACTTCACCTTGTCGAAACGGATGTTGTTACCCGCACCATCCTGATAGGTGTTGTTCAGGTTGAATGCATTGGCACCGTGCATGAAGGTGAAAGCCATCTTCACGGTCCCGGTGGTCGGGGTCGGTGTGGGTGTAGGTGCAGGTGCTTCCTCCTCATCCTTCTTGCAGGCTGCGAGGGACAGACCGATCAGGGCCAATAGGCCGAACTTGTTCATGTTCATTGGAACGTTCGTGTGTTAGTTCTTGTTTGCGAGGTTGTACGTGATGCCCGTAACGAAGCGCATCCGGTTGGGGACCATCAGGTCACCGAGCTGCCAGGCCACCGCATGCTGGTAGGTCAGGTTCAGCATCCAATTGCGCCACCACACGCGGGAGCCAGCGTGGGCGAAGAGGGTTGAACTGCCGGTGCCCTGCTGGATGACATCCAGCTCTGCATCCCTTCCGGCCCATTCGTGATACGCCCCCAGGGAGGGGATGAACTTCAGCTTTCCCTTGGCCAGGTCCCAGCGGCGGAAGAACTCCATCGTGGAACTCAGTCCGTGACCAAGGTGATAGCCATTGTCATTCGTGCCGTTGTAGCGTCCTACGATCGTGGCACCGAGGCCGTTCTGGCCCCGGCGCACCATGTACTCCGCGCTGGCAAGGACATCCCAGGTGCCAGTGCCAGGCTGCAAGTCCTCGGCCACCAACGTTTCCCGGTAGGTGAGGTCGCTACGGCCCACCGGCAACTTGGCACCTGCGCCGAGCATCAAGCGGTGCACGGTACGTTCGTCGGTGGTGGTGCACTTTGTATTCGCCACGAGGTATCGACCTAGGAGGAGCGGATCTCCCAGCCCATAGACATCGGTACCGATGTATCCGTTCACCGCCCGGTAGTTGTTCACCGCTGGCGCCGAAACGAGCAGGGCGAAACGCTCGGTCAACCAAAGGTCGGCACGGAGCTCAAGCACCTGGTACACCTCGCGATAGTGGTCACTGCCTGTGAGGGTGATGGCCTCATTGCCGTGACCACCGTGCTTGGCGGGATCCAGGGCCGTACCCGACCACGTGAGCGTTCCCTCCATGAGGCGCGCGCGCCATAGGAGGGAGATCGAACTGGTGCGATCGTGTGGTTGGATCCCGAGGAAGATCCCGCACACATCGCACGCCATGCTTGGAGCGACCGACACGGTCAGCACCAAGGCTGCAAGCCATTTCATGGTTGAAGTGTTCAGGCCCGCACAAAGCGGACCGGGTGAAGGTCAATGCCCGCGTCCGCCAGGGAGGCAGGCTGTCCGTTCACGCCGCCCAAGGCACGCCGTCAGGAACCGGCAGCGCACGGTGGAGCACTGCGGCCGCGTAAGCGGGTAGATCCCGGTCGGTGGCACTTGGAGGGACCAATAGCACCGCGCTACCTAAAGGCACTTGTGGTTCGAAGCGGAGTTCCACCCGCTCCATGGGAAAGGGTGCATCGGCCTGATGCTCCAAGGCACGGAAGCGCTTGGACAGTTGGCACTCGCCGTGGCAGGTGCGCATATCCTCCACTACATCCCGCTGCACGCACAACTCGCGGGCGATGCGCTCCTGGTCGACCTTGAAGTCGATCAGGACCATGGTCGGTGCCGCCATCATCGTGATGATGACCGCCAAGACCAAGAGCACAGGCATGCGCTGCATCGGGTCAAATGTAGGGCCATCCCGACTTGTACAGCCTGTCGATCGCCTAGCGCACTGCTCGATTACCTTTCCGGCCTTTCCCTACCATGCACGCCGGACGACGATTCACCCTGCGCGAGGTCTTGAAGTGGACCCGCCGCGACATCTACTGGTTCCTCTTCTTGTCCTTGGTCCCCACCGTGCTTTATGCGGTGTTGGGATGGACCTGGCTCACCATCCCTTGGGTGCCGATCGCTCTGGTGGGCACTGCGGTGGCGTTCGTAACAGGCTTCAAGAACAATGCTTCCTACGACAGGCTTTGGGAGGCGCGCCAGATCTACGGTGCCATTGTGAACACGAGCCGGGCGTGGGGGATCATGGTGATGGACTTCGTGACCACCAAACATGCGCCGAGCACAGTCGATGCGGAGGGGTTGAAGGCGGTGCATACGCGGCTCATCCATCGGCACATCGCTTGGATGCATGCCTTACGCTTCCAGCTGCGTCAGCCACGGGTATGGGAGCACATGATCAAAGTGTACAACCGCGAATACCGCCAATGGTACACGGTGGACGAGGTGGAGAACAAGGTGGAGGACGCATTGGCGGGATTGGTCCCTGCCGTCGAGCTCGGTTCAGTGCTGGGCAAGAGCAATCCGGCGGCACAGCTGTTGGCCGCACAATCCAAAGACCAAGGAACCCTGCTGGACCAGGGCTTGATCGAGGACTTCCGGCACATGGAATTGGAGAAGCTGATCGTGGACCTGTATGCGCAACAAGGCAAATGCGAACGGATCAAGAACTTCCCCTACCCTCGGCAATTCGCCACGTTGAACCTGATGTTCACGCGTTTGTTCATCAACCTTGTGCCGTTCGGCATGTTGGGTGAATTCGCCAAGTTGGGCGATGGCTACATCTGGCTGACCATCCCGTTCAGTGCGCTGGTGGCCTGGGTGTTCAACATGATGGAGCGCATCGGCGAGAGCACGGAGAACCCCTTCGAAGGCAGTGCGAACGACGTACCGATCACGGCCATCACACGCACCATTGAGATCGACCTCCGCGAGATGCTGGATGAACACGACATTCCAGCGCCGCTGAAGCCGCTGAACAACATCCTGATGTGATCAGGGGACCTCGACCAGGCCGAGCAGATAGGCCGGATCGATGGACGCACCCAGCCCCTTGGTCGCGGGAAGGGTGATGGAACCTGCACTACCGTAAATGATGCCGACGACGACGGGATCCTCGGTGAACATCAGCGGCGTATCCATGTCGCAATAACGAACGGCATCGCTGGTCAACGCCAGGTGCGCCGCAGCGGTCCAGGCCAAGCGCGATTCCAGGAAGCCTCCGATCTGCACTTCCATTCCTGCTTGTTCAGCTAGCACGATGATCTTCTTCGCCTTGAACAGTCCGCCGCTCTTGCCGAGCTTGATGTTGAAGCGTTGACAAGCGCCGAGCGCGATCAATCGTTCGGCATCGTGGTGATCACAACAGCTCTCATCGGCCATGATCGGTATCGGCGAGGCCTCCTTCACCCGGCGCAGCTCCATGAACTGCCAGCGCGGAATGGGCTCTTCGCAGTGTTGGATGTGGGCATCACCCAAAGCGTTCAGGACGAGGATCGCCTGTTCCGGTGTCCAGCCTTGGTTCGCATCGATCCGCAAGGGCACCTCGCTGCCGATGGCTTCGCGGATGGCCCGGATCCGCTCGATATCCGCCTGAGCTCCTCCACCGAGCTTCACCTTGATGACCTGGAAGCCATTTCGGACAATGGCCTCCGCGTCGTCGGCCATCCGCTCCTTCGTGCCCAAGCTCACCGTATAGTCGGTGATCAATGTGCGTTCCACGGTCCCTCCGAGGGATCGGAACAGCGGTTGTCCTACGGCTTGCGCAGCGATATCGTGGCAGGCGATGTCGAAGGCGCTTTTGATGCTGTTGTTCGCGAAGATCAAGCGGTCCATACGCGCGTGCAGGCCTTCGATGTCGGTGGCATCATGGCCGACCAAGGCCTTGGCCAGGTGCTTTCCCACCGCCATGCACGTCTCTTGCGTTTCGCCGTTGATGGACCAGAATGGGTTGCACTCACCCCAGCCGAGGAGGCT
>DAOORM010000134.1:0-6218 GCA_035389265.1 Flavobacteriales bacterium
CCGTACCGTACTGGGGCGATCCGGAGAACGCCCAATTCGAGTTCCTTATTCCCGGTATGGTCGATGAGTGGCGCTTGTTGCCGATCGGTGAACGAACGGTGAAGTTGACCAGGCCACCTCCTGGAGATTATGATGTCTTCATTCGCAAGGTGGGGTCCGCCGCCCGCGGGATCACGCCGGAGACCACGTACTGGTTCCGTGTCCGTAAGCCCTTTTGGGCCACTTGGCCGGCTTTCCTCGTTTACGCTTCGGTCTTCACGGGCCTCCTTTGGGGAGGTGCCAAGTTGAACACTGTCCGCCTCCGGAGGCGCAACCGGTGGTTGGAAGAGAACGTGGCCACCCAAACGGAAGCATTGTTGCATGCGAACAAGGAGTTGCTCAACGCGGTCTCACACCAAGAGAAACTCATCTCGGTGATCTCGCATGACGTTGTACCACCGCTGCGTTTCGTGGCGCGCGTGGCTCACAGTGCGGAGCTGCTCTTACGTGAAGGCCGGCCGAACAGCGACCTGGCCGAAACCTTGGCGGATCTGAGCGCGAGTACGAACAAATTGCATAGTAACGCCGAGAGCTTGCTCACGTGGATACGAACACGCAGCAAACGTTTTGGGCCGGATATCCGCACGGTGATGGTGCGTGAACTCGCCGAAGGAGCGCTCTACCGCGTTCACGAGATGCTGGAGCGCTCCGGTATCGTTGCCGTTAATGAAGTGCCCCAGGGATCCATGGTACGCACGGATGCGGATCTGCTGAAGATCGTGGTCCACAATGCGCTCATGAACGTACATGCCCATGCCCAGGCGACGGAAGTCACCATCACCGAAAGGATGACCCCGGAAGCCTATGTCCTCATCATAGCGGACAATGGAAGGGGCATCCTCCCGCCGTTCTCGCGCGTTTGGAAGGAGAATTGGAGGGCATCTCACAATTGGATGATGCGGAGCGCAAAGGCCCTGCCACAGGGCTGGGCTTCGTGATCATCGCCGAGTGCATCAGGCAGTTGGGTGGTCGCATCGAGCTAGAGAGCGACGCTCAGGGCACCCAAGTGGGCATACACCTGCCGCACGACCCCACCTCGACCGTCTAGGACCTTCGTTGGTAACCATGACGGGCCATTTCACGATACAAGGTCCCGAGCAGCCTCTCCCGGCTTTCACAACTTGAACGAACGACCCCTTCGGGGTCATGTGTGGCATGGGAAGGTCTGCGCTCCTTATATTTCTATTGATGGGTACCCGTGCGGTAGCCCAGATACCCACTGAGCCTCCGCGCCTCATCGCGAATGACGGTGAGGAACTCCTCGACCAGGCCTTGGACAATGATCGCCGCGTTGTCCGCGCCGACTTGGCCGCGTTGGGCGAAACGGATATCCGTAAAGCACCAGTGAGCATCACCGTGCTCAGTGCCAAACAGATCAAGGCCAGCGGAGCGCGAAACCTGCTCGAAGCGCTACAACTCGTTCCAGGACTCACCTTCGGTCGTGATGTGGACGATGTGGTCGGCATCGCGATCCACGGCACTTGGGCGGAGGAAGGAAAATGCCTGTTCATGCTCAATGGCATGCAACTAAATGAGAACGACTTCGGCACGTACGCCATCGGGAATCGAATCCCGTTGGATAACGTGGAACGCATCGAAGTGATCTCGGGCCCTGGTTCGGTCCTCTACGGTGGTTACGCAGCACTGGGTGTGATCAACATCATCACCCGCACAGCACGGCACGCGACCGGTGGCCAAGTGAGCATACTCGGAAGCGCGACGGCAGAGGGCACTGCGAAGAGCGAGGTGGTGGTAAGTGGGAACAACTCCCTCGGCCTGGAGCAGGAGGTGAGCTATTTGGCCAGCATCCATCGGGGCAAACGGTCGAACCGACAGTACACCCTACCGGACGGCAGAGCTATGGATCTTGGTGACAGCACCGCAGGTCAGGCAGCGTGTTTCCAGTTCGGATATCGGTGGCGTACGTTGCGTGCCCATGTCTACTACATGGACGATAACTACGAAGTTTCGGACGGTGGCTATAGCGTCCGGATGCGCGACGTGATCCTGGGTCTGGAACAACGCAAGACCATCGGTGAGCGGCTCAGCTTCGGCTGGAAGTTCTCCCACGCCGACCAGATCCCCTGGTACTACGTGAACACCAACGATGATCAGCGCATCGGTTCCAACACGTCGAACGTTCGGACAAGCGTGATGGGCCATGGTGGATACAAACCCGCCAAGTGGTTCGACCTACGACTCGGAGTGCAAGCCTACCGGCAGATCTCCACCTTCTTCGTTCGCAATGGCCCACGTTTCATCATGAACGACGGTCGAACCATCGCGATGCATGACATCGCATTCTTCACGGAAGTGGTTTCATCCGGGCGCTTGGGAGACCTCTCTGCCGGATTCCGGTATGAAATGAACGATCTATCCGGCATGTTCATGGCACCACGGGCTTCGTACTCCAAAGTGGCGGGCCGCTGGCACATGAAAGCACTGGCTAGCCGGGCATTCAAGGTGCCAACCATCATGAACCTCAACTACGGGCCTGCGGATGGAACAATAGCGGCCGAGTACGCGAACACCTTGGAATTGGAGACCGGGATCCGTACGAACGACCACGACCAGTTCAGCGGCAATGTCTATCAAACCTCCATCGAGGACCCCATCGTATATGTGTACGACGCTATCTCCCTGGATAACTACATCAATCGCGAACGAGCTGGGACCGAGGGGATCGATCTACGCTACACCATGGATCGCGATCGCGTTTTCCTTCAAATGAGCTATGGCCTCCATCGAGCCATTGCGGATGTTTCGCTCCCAGAGACCCAACTCCCTGAACCGTGGGCCGATCACTTCCAAGGTCTTCCCCGACAGAAAGCGACCGCTACGGTGTCCGTGGAACTTGGTCCGCAATGGACGGTTCGTACCACGGCGATCTGGAACGAGCAGAAGTCCACCTACCAATACACCGATCTGGACCAAGAGCTCATGGAACTGGTCCATTGGCCTTCTGAACTCATCCTCAACGGAGGCCTCACCTGGAGGTCTGGCGGAACCGGGCGTTGGACCATGGACCTGGGTTGCTATAACGCGTTGGATGTGGACCGCAACATCGTAAGCCCTTACAACAACGGCACCGTACCGCTGACCTTGAACGGTCGTGAATGGTCGGGCAGGCTCACCTATCGCTTGATCGAACAATGAGGACCCGCCTGACATCCATCCTAGTCCTGTGTTCGTTCATCGCGGTCGCACAAGGGCAATCGCCCGTCACGGACCAGCTCGTATCGGACATGCTCCAAGCATCACCCGGTACGCGCCGTGCAGAGTTGCTTTCCGCGCTGGCCAAGGAAGAGCGAGAACAAGGTCGCTCGGGCCGTTCGGTGGAGTACGCGTTGCTGGCGACCATTGAGGCTGAACGTCTACAGGATCATACTGCCCTTCCAGAAGCACTCCTTGAATTGACGAAAGCGCAACGTGCGAAGGGCGACCTTGAAGGTGCTACCATGTCCGGTTTGCGGGGCGTTTCGCTCATTGAAGATGAAAAGTCAGGTGTTCGCATCCCCCTGATGCTTGAAATGGCCGGGATCAGCCTCGAACTAGGCAGTCCGGAAAGGGCGTTGGAATACCTTGGTGAGGTCGGAATGATCCCTGACCATCAACGGCAAGAACGGCTCCTGAGGATCAAGTTGGAGGCAGAAGCCGAGCAACACACCGTTCCAGCCGCGACACTGTTAGCACACCTGAACGTCTCTATCGGCGAGGTCATGCGCTATGGTGACGCCGGTTTGCAGGCGGAACTCCTAGCGATGATGGCCACGGCCCATGCACGTACAGGAGCCACCCTGCGCGCCATCGAACTGGAAGAGCAGGTCATGGCCATCTCGTTGAAGAACGGACAAGCCCTACAGGCCGGTATCGCGGCGAACAACCTGGCCGAGCTTTTGAACAAGACCCCACGGGCAGCAGAATCAATGGAGCTGTATCAGCGCGCCATCATCCTGCTGGATGACGCACCCACCCTGCGTCGAAGCACCTTGGTGAACAGTGCGGTGGCCGCAGCGCTCCGAGGCGAATCGGACTTCGCGAAGCGCCAACTTGCCGATGCCTTGAGCATGACCCGGAATGCCCGCGACGGGGCAGGCGAAGCCATGGTATTGCGTACGGCGGCCCTGGTGATGTTGTACGAGGGCGATGCATCGGCAGCGTTAGCCCAGGCAGGAACCGCCATGCGCGTTGCGCAACAGGCGGAAAGTGAGAACGAACTAGCCTTACTGTGCGAATTGATCGCAGCGATACACTTGCGGCAGGGTGATGCCGCTAGCGCTCGGGCCTTCGAGCGCTCAGCTCGCACGCACCGGGAGAATCTGCTGGCCCAGCGAGAAGCACAGACCAGGCAAGCATCGGCAGAGCGGTCACGGATCCTCCGGCAAGAGCGTGAGAACCTGGAGCGCTTGAACAGGGAACAGCAGCATCGGGCGGAACTCACTGAATTGGCGCTGACAACAGAGAACCAGGAAAAGCGCCTAGCGCTCCTACTGGCGGAGAAGGATCTGGAAGAAAGTGGCCGGCGCGAGGAGATGCTTGCCCGCGAACGCGCGCAGAAGGAACTCCAACTAGCCGAAGCCGCACTATCCGCTGAACGGGACGAACGATTGATCCGGGATCTGGAGAACACGAAGTTGCTCCAAGCCATGAGCATGGATCGCATGAGCATGGAGCGCCAGCAACGCCAACGTGATGTGGAACTACTCGAGCAGAAGAACCAGGCTTCGGAGGCGAAGACACAGATCCTTGAACTTGAGCGGCGTTCGGAACGCACCATGAAACGGTACAGCCTGTTCGGTGCCATCGCCATGCTGGGTCTGGCCATCTACATGGCCTGGGCCTGGTCGGTACAGCGCAAGAAGAAGCTCACCATCATCACCCAGAAACGGGCCATCGAGGCTTTCAATACCGAGTTGGAGGCCAAGAACCACGACATCGAGAGCAGCTTGCGCTACGCCCAGACGATACAATCGGCCATCGTGCCCGATGAGGCGCAGTTGCAAGCCATTGTGCCGGATAGCTTCCTGTATTACCAACCCTTGGCCACGGTAAGCGGGGATCTGCCATACATGCAACGCGTGGGTGATCGATTGTACGTCGCCGCCATCGATTGCACCGGCCATGGTGTGCCTGCCGCTATGATGACCTTCATCGCCTACTATGGCCTCAACGAGCTGATCGCCAAGGAACCCAACGCGGGTTGTGGACGTATACTGGATATGCTCCATGAACACGTGGCCGAGACCATGCGCGGTAGACAGGCCAACAGTGGCTACGATGACGGTTTCGATATCGGTCTCTGCTGCATCGACCTCCGATCAGGCGATCTGGTGTTCGCAGGCGCGCAGCTTCCATTGTTGATCCAACGCGATGGAAAACTGGATCGGGTGAAGGGTGATGTGCTGCCCTTGGGTGATGGCCATTTCGAGCGCACGAGCGGATATCAGGAGCACCATTTACGGTTGAACCACGGTGATCACTTGTTCCTCTTCAGCGATGGCGTTCTGCACCAATTCGGGGGCGAGAACGGTCGCCAGAAATTCTCCTTGAAACGGTTACGTGCCACGTTGGAGGAACGCTTGAACGAACCGTTACCCGCCACGCGCGAAGCCACGATCGAAGCCTTGAACACCTGGAAAGGCTCCAACCCACAGACTGACGACATCCTCATCATGGGCCTGCGTTTCGCAGCCTGATCCAAGCAAGAAGATTATGGATAAGAACCTGCTCGAATACAAAGGACAACTGACCAGCGAGGTCAGGATCCAGCTCCTTGACCTGCTGAATTGCATCGCCCTGTTCAACCTGGGGCAACGCAGCGACCTGAAGAAACTCGTGGGGATCGCACTTGAACTGCTGGATAATGCCCAGCGGTACAACGCGAGCAACGATGTCGACTTCCAATGGCGCATCCAGGAGGACACGCTCATCGTGAGCATCAGCAACACCGCCAATCAGAGCGACGCCCAGCGCCTGGTGGATTGTGTGCGTACGATCAGCCAGATGAACGAAGAGCAGCTGACCGCCGCGTTCAAGGACCAGATGCTGAACCAAGGCTTCGGCGAAAAAGGCGGTGCCGGTCTAGGCATGCTGCAGATCGCGCGGAAAGGTGGGCGGCGCATCACAGCCGACATCGAACCGGCCAGCCAGCACGAGCAGCCCTCCGGCCACCGCCGTCG
>DAOORM010000135.1:0-6214 GCA_035389265.1 Flavobacteriales bacterium
CCCCGGTCGGAGAGTGGATCAATGGTCAACTGAGCGCGGGCCAGATCAAGGATGTCCGCATTGAGGACCTCTTGGGTCGGGCGGTGATCGACCTGGACGATGCTCAGCTACGCTCCCAATTCCAGGGGAAGCGAGTTCTAGTTACCGGCGCAGCAGGTTCCATCGGAAGTGAGTTGGTCCGCCAGCTCGCCCGGTTGGGTGTGGAGCGCCTTGTGCTCGTGGATATCGCCGAATCGGGCCTGTATGATGTGGAGACCGAACTCCGGGCCCAAGGCACGAACAACCTGCATGTGCGCATAGCCGATGTGCGCGATCGCGAAGCGATGGGTTCCGTCTTCAGCGCCCATCGTCCCCACGTGGTCTTCCACGCAGCGGCGTACAAACATGTACCCTTGATGGAAGCCCAGCCGCGCGAAGCGGTGCATACCAATGTGCAAGGTACCCGCGTGGTGGCCGAATTGGCGTGTGACCATGGTGTGGAGCAGTTCGTTCTGGTGAGCACCGATAAGGCCGTGAACCCGACGAGTGTGATGGGGGCCAGCAAGCGCGTGGCCGAAATGGTGGTCACCAGCGTGGGTGCGACGAGAACGCGATCACCGCGGTTCATCACCACCCGGTTCGGCAATGTGCTTGGCAGCAGTGGCTCCGTGATCCCTCTTTTCCGCAGGCAGATCGCCGTGGGAGGCCCGGTTACCGTGACACATCCTGAGGTGACCCGCTTCTTCATGACCATCCCCGAAGCGTGTCGCCTGGTCTTGGAAGCAGCGATCATGGGCAAAGGGGGCGAGATCTTCGTCTTCGATATGGGCCAGCCTGTGCGCATCGCCGATCTGGCGGAGAAGATGATCCGGTTGAGCGGCCTGGAACCTGGGGTGGATATCAAGGTGGCCTTTACCGGTCTGCGCCCGGGGGAGAAACTCTACGAAGAGCTGCTGGCGACGGCAGAGAACACGTTGCCTACCCATCATTCGCGTATCCTTATCGGCCAGGTGCGCGCAACTGACCCCGCAGTGGTGCTGGATCAAGTGGACCGCATGGCCGCCATGCAGGACGATGATGAACTCGTACGCGCCATGAAACAACTGGTGCCCGAGTACCGCAGCCACAATTCGGTGTACAGTAACTTCGACCCGCCCACGACAAAGGCCTGATGACACGGGAGTAGCAAGGGTAATACACATGACAAGGGACAAGAACCTGGAGATCGCCCGGTACCAGAAGGAGATCGCGGATTACATCGGCATCGGACCGGATAGCTTGGTCTTCAATTTCGATGAAAGCGGCGCCACCACGAAGCTTTTCGTGATCACCTTGAACGCCCGGCATAACCAGAGCTTCCTCTTCCACCAGACCACGGGCAGCGATAAGGTGGATGCCTTGCGCGCCATGCTGGATTATGTGCGGACGTACAAGGACCGGACCGGCAGCTATACCATCCAATGGAGCGCTCGTGGCGAAGGCAGCTTGCATACGTCCTACTTCCGGGCGAAGAACATCATGGAAGCTTTGGACAAGCTCTTCTATGACCGCGACCCGAACAGCATCACGGTGTTCAGTGTGATGCTGAACCCCATCTCGTGACCCGTCAGCGTGTTGTGGCCTGCCAATAGCGCTTATCTTTCAATAGTCCTTAGAGCTGATCAAGGAGGTCGGAGGTTGGCTCGGTCCAGATCTGAACTGCACGATATCACATGGATCAAGCTCTAGGCATGGTGCGCATACCTGTACAGATCCGCTTCGCCGACGTGGACATGGCCCGTCATGTGCACAATGCGGTCTACCTGCACTGGTTCGAAGCCGCTCGGATGGCCTTGCTGGAGCAGTTCATTCCGAAGGAACACGATTGGCGAACGGAAGGGTTGATCCTCGCTCGTAATGAGCTGGACTACCGCATGCCTGTTCATTTGACCGATCAGATCGAAGCCGAAGCCTGGTGTGGAACCATCGGGAACAAGAGCTTCGACCTGGTCTATGCCATCCATCGGGTCGGTGGCGAAAGACCGGGCATCTGTGCCGAGGGGCGCAGTGTGATGGTCTGTTTCGACTACGTCAGGAACACCTCCATACCGTTGCCTGGTGCATGGCGCGTGGCCTTGGAAGCACTCATCCGCGAATGAAAAGACCCCTCCTGTTCCTATCGTTCTCCCTTCTCCTCTCCTGTTCACCGCAGGATATGCAGAACGTGTTGAACTCGTTCCCCTCCACCACGCCGCTCTCCAACGATGAAGTGGTGTCCGGCTTAAAGGAAGCCCTGCGTTTGGGTGCGGAACGCAGTGTGGAGAAAGCCAGCGTGGCCGAAGGGTTCTGGAACGATGCGCGGATCAGGATACCCTTCCCCCAAGAGGCCATCAACGTGAAGAACACCTTGATGGATCTCGGGATCAAGAAACCCGTGGAGGACTTCGAGCGCACCCTGAACAAGGCAGCCGAGCAAGCCGCCAAGGAAGCAGTACCCGTGTTCGTGGATGCCATCACCACCATGAGCATTCAGGACGGCTTCAACCTGCTGCGTGGCGGAGAGAACGCTGCCACCAGCTTCCTTCGTGAGAAGACCAGTGATGCCTTACGCGCCAAATTCGCACCGGTGGTGGCCAACGCGACCCGGCAGGTGGCCTTGACGAGCTATTGGACACCAGTCGCGAACGCCTACAATACCGCTTCCATCCTGACAGGTGGTAAAGCGGTGGATCCCGACCTGAACGCTTATGTGACAGCCAAGGCCATGGACGGCCTTTTCTTGTTGTTGGCCGAGGAAGAGAAAAGGATCCGCCAAGACCCTGCCGCACGAGCCACGGCCTTGTTGCAAAAGGTCTTTTCTCAACAATAGGCCCGCAGCATCCGTTCGGATGCTCATAGCGCATTCTCTCCTTCCTTTGCACCATGCATCCCATCACACTTACTCCGCCCGGTACCATCATTCCGCCCAGCGAGTTGATCCTGAACCCCGATGGGTCGGTCTACCACATCGCTTTACGGCCAGAGCAGCTGGGTGATATCGTGTTGGTGGTGGGGGATCAAGGGCGTGTGGAACTGATCAGCCGCCACTTCAGCCGGATCGAGCACAAGGTGCAGAACCGCGAATTCGTGGGGCATACCGGTGAGTACAACGGTGTGCGGATAACCGCGCTAAGCACCGGGATCGGCACCGACAACATCGATATCGTGGTGAACGAATTGGATGCCCTGGTGAACATCGATCTGCAGCAGCGCACCCCCAAGGAGAAGACTCGTGCATTGAAGATCATCCGCCTGGGCACTTGCGGGGCGTTGCAAGAGGATATCCCCGTGGATACCCGCATCGTGAGCGCTTACGGCGTGGGGCTGGACAACGTGCTGCACTACTACGCCTACGAATACACCGACGCCGAGCTCCGCTTGCTGAACGCCCTGTTGCACCAAACGGAATGGCCGGACAACCTGCCGGTGCCCTACGTGGCGGCGGGTGACAAGGACCTCATCGCCCTGCTGGGTCAGGGCAACGTCACCGGTGTCACCTTCACCAGTGGCGGTTTCTACGCTCCGCAAGGAAGGCAGCTGCGCGGCATCCCCAGTGTGGACGGCTTGAACGAACGGTTCACGGCCTTCGAGCACGAAGGGTTGCGTGGCACCAATTTCGAAATGGAGACCAGCGCGCTCTATGGTTTAGGTGGATTGCTGGGGCATCGCTGTGCTACGGTCTGTACGGTAGTAGCCAACCGCCTGCGCAAGGAGTATAGCAAGGACCACCACGGCGCCATCGATCGGATGATCCAAGAGGTGCTGCAGCGGGTGACGACGGTGTAAGGTCGAGGCATGTCCTTCAACCCTGGTCGGTTGAAACAACGACCCGAAGGGGGCTCTGCCAACTTGAGCGGTCGGATACTTTCGTCGCGGTCCGCATTGGTGAACGCGGTACCACCTATGAGCGAAACCGAGATCCGTGCGCTGATCACCCTGATCGAAGACCCCGACGAAACGGTCTATCATCAGGTCCGCGATCGTATCGTTTCCCTCGGTGACCATGTGGTGCCTGTATTGGAGCGTGCGTGGGAGTACGACGACCTCGGGGATCTGTTCCGCAACCGGATCGAGGACATCCTGCAGACCATCCACCTTGGTGGTGTCACCGACCGGCTCAAAGCCTGGAAAGCCAACGGTGGTGAGGACTTGCTCGAAGGAGCGCTCATCATCAGTCGGTACCGCTACCCGGATATGGATGAGCAAAAGGTGAAGGCCAGATTGGCTTCCATCCGGCAAGACATCTGGCTGGAGTTGAACGATCACCTCACCGCGTTCGAGAAGGTGCGCGTGTTCAACCATATCTTCTTCCAAGTACACGGCTTCAAAGGGAACAAGCGCAACTACCACGCCCCGCAGAACTCGTACATCAACGAAGTGCTCGATACCCGATCGGGCAATCCGCTATCGCTGGCCATCATCTACCAAGTGCTGGCGGAGGACTTGGGGCTGCCTATGCGGGGTGTGAACCTGCCCAACCATTTCGTGCTCGCCTACCTGGACGAGGATAGCATCGGTGGTGCCGACAGTGGGCAGCAAGGCGAAGAGAATGTGCTGTTCTACGTGAACGCCTTCAGCCAGGGCGATATCCTCGGGCGCAACGAGATCAATGAGTTCCTGGAGAAACTGAAGATCGAGCCGAGGCCCTCCTTCTACAGCCCATGCACGAACATGGACATCATACGCCGGCAGTTGAACAATCTGGCCAACAGCTACGAGAAGCTGGGGGATAGTGAACGCAGTGGGGACCTGGAACGCCTGCGGGATATCCTTGGCAGGAATGAGGACCTGGTTTGAGGGGCTGTTCTACAAGAACAAAGCGCGCTTTCACCTCACATAAAAGGTCGACCCCGGCACCAAGGCGGCGGCACCGGGGTCTTCGGAACACAGGACAAGGTCCTGGTCAGTGAACGTTAAGCGAGTGGAAACTCGATCGTGATCTCCTCTTCTTGCTTGTCCTGCTGGGGTATCACCTGCTCGATCCGCACCGGCTCCGGTTCGGTCGGCACGCATTGCGCGAAAAGCTGTTCTTCATCGGTGAGGCAGAGGAGCAAAGTCAGGGTTTGGACTGGCCACATGGTGCGTTGGTTCTATTCGTATGTGCCGGTCAATACTGAGAAGGTGACGCAAGTTCGTGGACAAAGCCATCCTTTGTCAAGACGAATGCATCA
Source organism: Flavobacteriales bacterium (assembly GCA_035389265.1). Classification (GTDB taxonomy): domain Bacteria; phylum Bacteroidota; class Bacteroidia; order Flavobacteriales_F; family PHOS-HE28; genus PHOS-HE28. Next base: position 5,169 of record DAOORM010000135.1, read on the forward strand.
AATTCTTCGACGGACACCCGACCTGCCACCTAGCCGCACGCGTAAGTCCTTGACGTTCAGGAACGGGCGGGCCAGCTACTCAAGGCCATATGGCCTTCCTACTCTTGAAACGTGGCCATACCGAAGCGGTAGTCCTTCTTGCGGGTGGCGTACAAGAACATCCGGTCATCCTCCAATTGGCGACAGCTCTTGGGGCGGAGGATCAGCTCTCGCTTTTCGGGATCGAACAAGGCCTCACGTGTCACGCGTCCATCTTGGTCCACCGTAGCCAGGGTGACGATGGATCCTTTGCCTTGAAGGTCCATCTGCTTGAATTTATCACCGGCCGCCTTAAAGAGGTTCTCGCCGTTGTCGTTGAAGATGAAATACAAGTTCTCGTCACGGACCTCCAAAGCGTAGCTGCTGAAATAACCGCCGTCGTTGGCTGTGTGCTGTCGTTTGGGAACCGTGCTGGCCCATTCGATGTCTCCTTCGGGGCTGATGTTCACCACGATGATGTCGTTGTAGACGTAATGGTAGATCGTGCGACAGGTCTGACCGCCGTTCTGTGTGGTCGTACACACCGTTCGGGTGTACATGAAGTACTGCTCTCCTACGAGCACCGCTCCCCCATCCTCGCGTCTGATGATCTCGTCAAGATCATACTCGAACAGTTGCAGCTCCTCTTCCTTCTTCTCGGCCTTCTTCTTCGCCTTCTCCTCCTCCTTCGGGGTCATGTACTGGGTGATGAAGTCGTCTGAGAATTCCTTGTAACTCTCATGCAGGATGGCCTTGGTGCTGGGGTCGAGGCTCATGAAGAATGCGCCACGCACCTTGTTGGCTCCTTTGATCCCATAGAAACCTCCACAAAGGATCGGCCCGTCCCCGTCATCGAGGCTAATGGTCAGATCCTGCAGGAATCGATCCCCAGAAGCGATGGTGTTGTCCGTGTATTCACCTTCGCTGTTGAACGTCAGCAGATGATAGTCATATGTAGCCTTCCCTTCGCGCTTCTTCTCCCTGGCCTCCTGTTTCTCTAGGTACTTCACACCAACCGCCACCACATC
>DAOORM010000136.1:0-6152 GCA_035389265.1 Flavobacteriales bacterium
CGCCGATCAGTCCGGTCACTAGTCCGAGCAATAGGCTGAAGGCGAACACGATCAGGGCGATGCCGACCAATTTCAAGATGACCTCGGCAGCACGGCTCCTTCGGTTCGCCGCACCACTCTGCCAGTCGCGGCCCAAGGAACTGGCCTCGTTCGCCAGCCGTTCACCGCCTTGCTTCAATTTCTCGGCACCTTCTTCCACCACGCGTTTGATGTTATCCACCGTAACGGGCTCTCCGCGCATCTGGAGCCGGTCGGTCGCCGTTTCGGCACGTGGAACCAGGATCCAGAGGAGGATGTAGATGGGGATGAGCACACCTACGCTGGCCAGTACCAGGGCTATGGCAGCGATGCGCAACCAGAGCGGATCCACACCGATGTAAGCGCCCAGTCCACCCAGGATACCGCCCAGCCATTTGTCCTCCGAGTCGCGGAAGAACCTGCGTTTACCGGAAGCCGTGGCGGTGAAGGTTTCGGCACTTGGACCAGCACGCTCGCTGCGGCTCTCCTCATCCACGAAATCCTCGGGCTGGCCCATGATGCCCACTACGTGCTCCACATCGGCCGCGCTTACGACCTGTCGACGCCCATCGAGCCGCTCATGAAGGAGTTCGGCCACGCGTGCTTCGATGTCGGCCATGATGTCGTCGCGGCCTGCCGTGCCGGCGAAGCGGCCCCGGATGTTACCGAGGTAGCGGTTGAGGGCCTCGAAGGCGTCCTCCTCGATGTGGAACACCGTACCGCTGATGTTGGCTGTGAGGGTCTTTTTCATCGTTGTGCGTTCTTCCGGGTGGTCTTCTTTACAGCTTGGCTCAACTCGTCCCAGGTCTGGTCGAGTTCGTTCAGGAATTTGTCGCCCACGGTGGTGAGCTTGTAGTACTTGCGCGGCGGGCCCGATCGCGATTCCTCCCACCGGTAGGTGAGCAGCCCCGCGTCCTTGAGCCGGGTGAGCAAGGGGTAGAGGGTGCCCTCCACCACGATCAGCTTCGCCTCCTTCAGCTTGCTGATGATGTCCGAGGGATACAGCTCACCCTGCGCCAGTATGCTGAGTATGCAATACTCCAGCACGCCTTTGCGCATCTGTGCCTTGGTGTTCTCCACGTTCATGCTTCGGTCGTCCTCCGTGCCGGACGCTGGCGTTTGTCCTTACTCATAGTTCTTGACGACACAAAGATATGGGCATGGGTTGGTACTTTGCAAGACATAGTACCTTTTGTTGATGAACGGTTCCTTTGGGAGGATGGATGGCGATCGGCAGCCTACGGATGTATCCCTTCCGTTACCTTTCCCGCTCAAACGACCGAACATGCGCCGCCACCTATGGAAGATCATCCTTGCCCTGCTACTGGTGCTGGGTGTGTTCGGCTACTTCCGGTACTTCTGGGTCTTCGGCACCGGAGCGAAATCGGGTGAGTTGAACTACGTGGTCCACAAAGGCTACTTGTTCAAGACCTATGAAGGGAAGATGATCCAGACCGGTGTTCGAACACAGGGGGGCTCGCTTCAAGGTTTGGAATTCCTGTTCTCCGTTGAAGATGAGGCTGTAGCCCAGCAACTGATGACCCATAGCGGAAATCAGTTCAACCTGCACTACAAGGAATATAAGGGCGCGCTGCCTTGGCGTGGCAACACCAAGTTCGTGGTGGACAGCATCATTTCCATGGAGGACGTCCACCGTTGATGCCACGCAGCAAGAATGTCTTCCCGTAGGACCAAAAAATACGTTTCCCTAGGCCTGATGGGCGACCTGCGCCATGGCCTGCGGGAACTCACCAGCAAGACCTCTCCGGAACACAAGGCCGGGGTGCTGTTCTTCATTGTGCTGGGAGCCGTGCTGAAAGGGCTGCTCCTCAACAGGCCGGTCTCCATCGGCGAGGCGAACGCCTACGTGGATTTCGCTACCAAGTCCGTGGGGACCATCATTTCGGACTATTCGTTCCCCACCAACCACATCTTCCAAACGCTGCTCATGAAGTTGAGCACGACTTTGTTCGGGGTGGGGGTGGTGCAGATACGCCTTCCCGACTATATCGCCGGGGTGCTGGCCTTGCCGCTCTTCTATGTCTTCGTCAGGGCCATGTTCAACCGGCACATCGCCATCCTGGCCTTGGTCATCGTGGCCTGCTCCGGGCCGCTGGTCAGTGTAGGTGCCATGGCGGTGGGCTTCGGCGTGTGTTGGTTCTTCTTCACGCTTAGCCTCCTGCTCGGCCGCTACTTCATCAAGAGCAACGACATGAAGAGCGTCATGTTCATCGCATTGGCCAATGCGTTCGGCTTGTGGACCATGCCATCCTACGCTTATGCGGCCCTGGCCATTTTCATCTGGCTGCTTATCGCGTTGATCATGGCCTATACCAACAGCTTGCGCGAACGGTTGATCAGGCTCGTTTTCGCCTTCATCGTTTTCATCCTGGTGGCATTGGTCCTTTACGCACCCATCCTGAACGAGCAAGGCTTTGATCAACTGACCAACCACCACAGCCATCCCCGCCTGGATTGGAAGGTGTTCGACCTGCGGCATACCGACATGTCCTTCAACCTGTGGGCCTTGGGCGTGGATGCCACCTCGGGATGGATAACCGCGTTCGGCCTGATCGGTCTGGTCTACGCGGCCTTCGTCTCCTCCAAACTCCGCGCGCTGCTCTTTTCGCTCTTCCTCGCCGGGGTCATCCTGTGCCTCCTCATGCGCCGCATGGAGCCTCCCGGCGTGTGGTGCTACACCTTCTACATCTTCCACCTCAGTTCGGCCATCGCCGTCTTCTACCTGCTGAAGTTCTTGCAGGAAAAAGTGTTCCCGAACTGGGGTAAACGGTCGCGAACCCTGGTGGCCTCGCTGATCTTGGCCGTGCTCTTCGGGTGGACCGGTCTTGACTACGCTTGGTCGCGCACCGGTGGTGCCCCCGAGGCGGAAGTGGTGGTGACCATGATCGGGGAGCGGCTTCGTCCGGGAGACAAGTTCTATGTGCAACATCCGTGGGATGCTCCGATCGAGTTCCTGCTCCTTGCCGAAGGGGCCGATACCTCCGTGCTGGATGGACCGGTGGCGCCTGGCGGCAAGCTGATGGTGGCGGTCTCCAAACGCCCCGAACAGACGGTAGAGGCTGTCCTACGCAGCCACGGACAGGATCCTTCGCGCTGGAACGACCTGCAAATGGTGCAGGAATGGTCCGGATTGAAGATCTTCGCGGCCCCGTAGCGGCGATCTTCGCCGTAGCGCAGCAACGAACGAGCACGCACGGGCCGATTTTCATCGGCCCTAATCCGAACGAAAATGGCCGAAGAAGGACGTCAGATCATATTCAACATGGTGAAGGTGGGGAAGACCCTGCCTTCCGGAAAGAAGATCCTCAACGATATCTACTTGGGCTTCTACTACGGAGCCAAGATCGGTATCCTCGGTCTCAACGGTAGCGGTAAGTCCACGCTCATGCGCATCATCGCGGGCAAGGACAAGAGTTTCGATGGCGATGTACACCTGAGCCCCGGGTACTCCATCGGGCATCTGGAGCAAGAGCCCGAACTGGACGAGACCAAGACCGTGATCGACATCGTGCGTGAAGGCGTGCAGCCCATCATGGACCTGTTGAAGGAGTACGAGGACGTGAACAACAAGTTCGCCGACGAGGAGATCCTGAACGATCCGGATAAGATGGACAAGCTGATCGCGCGCCAGGGTGTGTTGCAGGACAAGATCGAAGCCGCCGATGCATGGAACATCGACCAGAAGCTGAACATCGCCATGGACGCGCTCCGTTGCCCTGAGCCCGATCAGAAGATCAGCGTGCTCTCCGGCGGTGAGCGCCGTCGTGTGGCCCTGTGCCGCCTGCTGCTGCAAGCGCCGGACATCCTGCTCCTTGACGAACCGACCAACCACTTGGATGCCGAAAGCGTGGCTTGGTTGGAGCACCACCTCGCCGAGTACAAAGGCACCGTCATCGCCATCACCCACGATCGTTACTTCCTCGACAACGTGGCCGGCTGGATCCTAGAACTGGATCGCGGTGAAGGCATCCCGTACAAAGGCAACTACACCAACTGGCTGGAGCAGAAGACCGCCCGCCTCGCGCAGGAAGAGAAGAGCGAGAGCAAACGCCAGCGCGTACTGAAGCAGGAATTGGAGTGGGTGCGCAGCAACGCGAAAGCGCGTCGCACGAAGAGCAAAGCACGTCTCGAGAACTACGAGAAGATGCAGAGCGAAACGGTGAAGGAGAAGGAAGCGAAGTTGGAGATCTTCATCCCCAACGGCCAGCGCCTGGGCGACAAGGTGATCGAGTTCAACGGCGTTACCAAGGCCTTCGGTGATCGTGTGCTCTTCGAGGACATCAGCTTCACGCTTCCACCTGCTGGCATCGTCGGCATCATCGGCCCCAACGGTGCGGGTAAGACCACCATGTTCCGCATGATCATGGGCGAGGAGAAGGCCGATTCAGGCACCGTGAAGCTCGGTGAAACGGTGCAGCTCGCCTACGTGGACCAGAGCCACAAGGACCTGCTGCCCGAGAAGACCGTGTACCAGGTGCTGAGCAACGACCAGGAGAATATGAGCATCGGCGGTACGCTGGTGAACAGCCGCGCCTACCTCGCGCGTTTCAACTTCACCGGACCCGACCAGAACAAGAAAGTGGGCGTTCTCTCCGGTGGTGAGCGCAACCGCCTGCACCTGGCCATGACGCTGAAGAACGGCAGCAACGTGCTGCTGCTTGACGAACCGACCAACGACCTGGACGTGAACACGCTCCGTGCGCTGGAAGAAGGCATCGAGAACTACAGCGGCTGCGCGGTCATCATCAGCCACGATCGTTGGTTCCTGGATCGCGTGTGTACGCACATCCTCGCTTTCGAGGGCGATAGCAAGGTGTATTGGTTCGAAGGCGGCTTCAGCGAATACGAGGAGAACTACAAGAAACGTGTGGGCGATATCGTGCCGCAACGCTTGAAGTACAAGAAGCTGGTGCGGGGGTGATCCTTCGCATATTTCAGAACGAGGAAGCCCGGTGATAAGCCGGGCTTCTCATTTCAAGTATCGTCGTCGGAAAAGCAAAGCCCCCCTCCATGAACAGGAGAGGGGCCATCGCTCCGTTGGAGCGTCCCTAACGAGCCAACGGTATGGGTGAGGGTTGATGTTCCTTCAAGGCACCTGTTCCACCCGGATGTTGGTGGGGACAATGCCGCCTATGTTCTGCAGGATGATGTCGCGATCGTTCGCGGTGCCTGTGTACTTCACGGTGCCATCCATGTTCACGTCGCTGGTGTGGTAACCGGTGGTCGTGTTGGTGGGTACAGCGCCTCCAATACTTTGTAGAATGGGATCACGGTCGTTCATCGCGCCGGTGTATTTCACCGTTCCATCACCGGTCACATCACCGGCCCAGAGCCCTTGTTTGGCGGGTGTTCCACCAAGAAGCGCACAAGCATCGGAACCATAGGTGCTGGAACCAGGGAGCGTGAAGTCCAATGTCGTGTTGCTTGTGGTCATCAACACCGGCGTGCGCGTCATCACGCCGTGGTGGTTGCGGTGGCGGATCACGATATGATAGGTGCTGGGAGCCTGCGGGAAGAAGACAGGACTTGTTCCGTCGGTACCCACGACATCCCCATCCCGTTGAACGAGCGCTACCTGTGTGCCAACGATCATCGTTGGATCATCACCCCTGCGCAATTCCACGAGAGCCCAATCCACACAGGCGTCGTTCCCGATGTGGGACAACGTGGCGGGTGATGTATTCGCCCCGCTATTGTCCGGTAAGTATCCCAGGGCGGTGTAAGGCTCTACAATGGGAAGCAGACCAGCGAGGCGAAGATCGTCTCGCATCAGGCCGCTGATCGCGTCATACGCACCTTGCAGCATCACCTTCGCGCGCAATGGCAGTGCAGGAGAGCTCACTTCCACAGTGCGCGTGGTGATGCTGGAGCAGTTGCCCGTGGTGGCCGTCAGGCTCACCTCGAAGCTGCCGCCGATGGTGTAGGAATGCGTGGGTGTTTGTTCGTTGCTGGTGTGCCATCGCCGAAGTCCCAGGTGTAGCTGATGCCGTCTTCGCTTGTGTTGTCGAACACGATCGGGGTATTCACTTCTACCGCGGTGGGCGCTGTGAAGGCGGCCTCAGGTACTACTGTTCGTAGCCGGAAGCGCGGCGCATCAGGGTCGGCATCGGCAT
>DAOORM010000137.1:0-6126 GCA_035389265.1 Flavobacteriales bacterium
CACACTGTCCTTCTTCGTCAACGCGTCGTGCAGGCTGCGGATGCGCAGGTCCTGTTCCTTGATCTGCTCGAGCGACTTCTCCAGGTTGACGGCCTCCTGCTTGGAGAGGGTGGCCATCTGCCCCACGTTGTTGAGCAGTGCGGCGTTGGTGTTGTTCAACTGGTTGATCTGGTCCTTGAGGTGCTCGTTCTTGTTCTCGAGGCCGGCGAGCTGGGCATCCAACACGGACTTGGAATTGCGGCACTCCTCCAAGTCGCGGTTGAGGCCGTCCACCTTGTTGAGGAGGGTCTCGTTGGAGCCTTGCAAGGCCACGTACTTCTTCTTCGACACGCAGGACGCCAGGGTCAGTAGCGCTGCGCAGGTCAGGATCAGGGTCCGTTTCATGGGTGGTGTATTGACTGCGGGCGAAGGTAGGTCCGGCGTGGTGATCGTACGCTGTCCATCCACAGTGCGCTGTTGGCCGAGGGAGGTGTGGAGTGATATCCACACCGGAGGCGGTGCCGGTACTTTGTCGCCATGGCCCTCAGTCGCTTCTGGACGTTCATGCTCATCCTCAGCATCGGCTACGTGTTGGTGATGCTTGGCATCGGAAGGCAATACAGCCTGGAATCGTTGATCAACGGCAAGCAGGGCGAGCCCTTGGTAGTGGCGGAGGTGGACAGTGCGGTACTGGCCGGGTCGTCGTTCCTGGGACAACTGCATGCGGCGGGTGATGCAGGCGTGATGCAGGGGGATACGTTGTATCGCTTGAGCAAGAGCGGTGTGGTGAGCATGAGCGTGGGCAAGCAGGGTGCCGATGGCCTCTTCGCCACGTGCCGGAACACCATCACGGACCTGTGGCTTCCGCTGATCGGCTACCTCACCTTCTTCTGTGGGCTGCTCAACCTGCTGATCGATTCGCGGGCCATGGAGAAGGTGGCGCGCTTCCTGTCGCCGGTGTTCCATCGGGTGTTCCCCGAACTACGCAGCGATCACCCGGCCTATGGGTTCATGACTCTCAACTTCGCGGCCAACTTCCTGGGCCTGGACAGCGCTGCCACCCCTTTCGGATTGAAAGCCATGGAGAGCATGCAGGAGGACAATCCGAACAAGGACCGGGCGACGAACAGCCAGATCATGTTCCTGTGCTTGCATGCGGCGGGGCTGACCTTGCTGCCCACCAGCATCATCGGTTACCGGGCGGCGCAGGGGGCGGCCAATCCGGCGGACATCATGATCCCCACCATCATCACCAGCTTCGCGGGCACCTTGGCCGCACTGTTCATGGTGGCGGGCAGGCAGCGGATCAACGTGTTCAACTGGCCGGTAATGCTGAGCGTGCTGGGCATCAGTGGCCTCATCGGTGGCTTGATGGCCTTTATCGGCGGGCTGTCCGGAGTGAGCAAGTTCCACTTCACCGACAACCTGAGCAACGGCATGCTGCTCACCATCATCGGACTCATCGTGGCCTATGCCTTTTGGGTGGAGAAGTATTTCACGGCGAAGGGCACCAACATGTTCGAGAGCTTCGTGCACGGTGCCAAGGACGGCTTCACAACAGGGCTGCGGGTGCTTCCTTACATGCTGGCCATGCTCGCCGCCTTGAGCATCTTCCGCAACAGCGGGCTCATGGACATCGTGATGAGCGGGCTATCGTGGTCGCTGGCCTTGGTGGGTGTAAGCAAGGAGGTGATCGATGCCATCCCGGTGGCCTTGATGCGCCCCTTCAGTGCCGGTGGCAGCCGGGGCTTCATGCTGGATGCCATGAAGACCTACGGCCCGGACAGCATCACCGGGCAATTGAGCTGCCTGTTCCAAGGCGCGGCGGAGACCACCTTCTATGTGGTGGCGCTCTACTTCGGCAGTGTGAACGTGAAGGACAGCCGCTACACCCTGGGCATCATGCTGCTCGCCGACCTGGTGTGTGTGATCACGGCGGTGTTCGTGGTGCGGTTGTACTTCTGACACACGGATCTGCGTAGGTCGCGAAGGGATCGTTGGAAGCACGATCTTCGCGCCCCATGGCTTCCAGCAAGATCGCACAACGCAGTTCCAAGATCCACGGTAACGGCGTGTTCGCCACAGCCCCCATCAAGAAGGGTGAGGACATCGTGGAATACAAAGGCAAGATGATCAACCATGCCGAGGCGGATGCCTTGTACTTCGGGGACATCGACAGTGGGCACACCTTCCTCTTCACCTTGAACGAGGACTGGATCCTGGATGCGAACCGCGGGGGTAACGTGGCCCGTTGGATCAACCACAGCTGCGACCCCAACGCGATCGCCTTCGTGCATGGCCATGAGAGCGAGGACCTGAAGAAGGACCGCGTCATCATCGAAGCCTTGCGCGACATCAAGCCTGGCGAGGAGATCACCTACGACTACGGCTTCGAGTTCGACATCCCTTACACGGAGGAACTCAAGCAGATCTGGGCGTGTCGCTGTGGTTCGCCCAAGTGCATCGGCACCATGCTGAAGCCGAAGCCTGGAACAGCCTCCAAGTCCACTGCGAAGAAGAGCGCCACCAAGGCCAAGAAGGCCTCGGTGAAGTAGACGCAACGTTCCGGTTCCTAGCCCGCTTCCTGTTAAAGCCAAGTGACCGCGTGGTGTTGCGGCGCATGGCACGCCCTTTGCCTCTGACCGGTGCACTTACTTTTGCAGCCATGAAGCAGACCGTCGCCCTCCTCGCCCTGTTGTTGAGCACAACCCTCGTACAGGCCCAGGATGACCCTCGTTCCAAGACCATTGTGGACAAGCTGATGACCCAGGCCAAGGCATGGACCAGCTTCGAGGCCGACTTCAGCAGCCGTTTGCAGAACACCAAGGACAAGTTGGATGTGAAGCAGGAAGGCAACATGAAGGTGAAGGGCAAGAAGTTCCGGTTGGTGCTGGACAAGAACACCATCATCAACGACGGGGTGACCATGTACACCTACAACAAGGACGCCAACGAGGTGAGCCTGAACGACCCCAAGGAGATGGACCAGGACCTGGACCCGAGCACCCTCTTCACCCAATACGAGAAGGGCTTCAAGAGCCAGTTCGTGGAGGAGAAGGCCGATGCGGCAGGTGTGATGACCCTGGTGGTGAAGCTCTTCCCCTTGGAACCCGCGAAGAAGCCTTTCCACACCGTGATCCTCAGCGTGGACAAGGCCAAGGGACAGCCGCGCAGCGTGCAGGTGTTGTACAAGGACGGCAACGTGGTCACCTACACCATGAAGAAGTTCACGCCGAACGGGGAGATGGCGGATGCCCTCTTCACCTTCGACAAAGCGAAGTTCCCCGGGGTGGAGGTGAACGACATGCGCTGATCCAAACGATCATCCGATCGAACGAAGGCCACCCGAGCGGTGGCCTTCCTCATTCTACCTTGGGCGCAGATGTGGCATTTGGCCCTTTCATTGATCGTGTTCTATGCCGTGCACAGCGCCTTGGCGTGGACCGGTGTGAAGCGTTGGACGGGTGAACGGCTCGGGCTGGTGCGCTGGTATCGGCTTGCTTACAGTATCCAGTCCGTGGTGTTGCTCGGCTGGGTGTGGCTGGCCTACCGGCAGGTGGCTCGTTCGCTGTGGTGCGAGCTGTCCACTGGAATGATCATCGGCGGTATCCTGTTGATGCTGGTGGGTGGCCTGCTCGCAGGAGTGGCCGTACTGCGCTTCGGCGGCTCCGCCTTCCTGGGCCTGCGTCCCGAAGTGCCGAGCGGGCTGGTGCGCAGTGGCCTGCATAGCAGGATGCGGCACCCCATCTACACCGGGACGATCATGGTGTTGCTGGGTTGGCTGCTGCTCGCTCCCACCCCGGCCACCGCGCTCTGTATCGCCATCACCTTCGTCTACCTGCCGATCGGTATCCACTTGGAGGAGCTTAAGCTGCTCAGCGTCTTTGGCGACGACTACCGTCGGTACCAGCGGGAGGTGCCTGCCTTGTGGCCGCGTTGGCATACCACGTGAGTAGCCCACAGCGTTACGTGCAGACCAACAGGGCATTCCAGGACCATGCGTAGCACACTCCTACTACTCGCACTGGCCGTGTTCACCTCCACCGCGCAAGCGAAGGAGCGCGTCGTGCACCTTCTTGTAGCCCTGTGCGACAACCGATACCAAGGCATCGTGAAGGTGCCTGCCGGCATTGGCAATGGTCAGGAGCCACGCAACAACCTCTACTGGGGGGCCGGATACGGCGTGCGTACGCATTTCGACCGGGCGGCGGAATGGGTGCGCGTGCCCTGCACCAAGCCGAGCGAAGCCCATATCCTGGAACGTGCGGTCTGGAAACACCGGGATAGCGCGGTGTACCTGGTGGCCGATGCCTACGACGGGCGGAACATCCGGCAGGCCACCGAGGACCTTTTGCGCTTCGCGAGTGGGGCGGGCGGGTCGGTCGTGAGCGTAGGCGGGCGGGCCATCGCTGTGGGTGGTGGCGCCGACCTGATCGGGTATGTGGGCCACGATGGGCTGATGGACTTCGCCCTGGATGGCCGCTATCCCGCGCAGGACGGGCGGAAGCGCGAGACCCTCATCCTGGCGTGCATCAGCAAGCGCTATTTCGCGCCGCATGTGCGCAACACGGGAGCCTCGCCCCTGCTTTGGACCACGGGACTCATGGCGCCAGAAGCCTACACGTTGAAGGCCGCCTTGCATGGGTGGGTGCTGCATGAGCCGGGCGAGGCCATTCGAGAACGCGCGGCTCAGGCGTACAACACCTATCAGAAGTGCGGGATCACTGGCGCGCGTCGCTTGTTCGCCACGGGTTGGTGACCCAAGTCCCGTTCAGCGGCATTCGACCCTCACGACCTTTGGGGCATGGACAAGAGCACCCAACGCAGCGTCACCGCCGTCCTGGACGGTGCGCTTTATGCCACCCGTATCACCACCCGCGGCCTCGAATTGATCGCCGATGAACCCACGGACCACGGTGGCACCGATCAAGGGTTGCGTCCCCATGAACTGTTGCTGAGCGCACTAGCCTCCTGCACGGCCATCACCATGCGGATGTACGCGGACCGCAAGCAATGGAACGTGGGCCCTATCGGCGTAACGGTGACCATGGACCGCGACCAGCATGGCGCCGTGATCGACACCCGGATCCACCTGGGCATCGAACTGGACCCGGCGCTGCCGATCGAACAACGGGAACGCTTGGCGCAGATCGCGCGGTCCTGCCCGGTGCACCGCACGTTGGAGAACCCGATACACCTGAGTTCGGGTCTGGTATGATGGGCTTGGCACGTGTCCGGAAAACCCCCACAATGACCGATGATCAGCCGTTGCGCCAAGTCGGCAGGGGCTACCTTTGTACCCGAACGCTCTCCGACCCCGCCGAATGATCGTCCAGGACCCCAATCGCGTCGCGCTAAGTCCCGCCCAGAAGGCCCGCAGGATCAATATGGATCCGGACCTCTATGGCACGTTCGCCGAGATCGGGGCCGGCCAGGAGACCGTTCGTCATTTCTTCCGTGCTGGTGCCGCTTCGCAGACCATTGCAAAGGCGATGAGCGCCTATGACAAGGACTTCAGCAATGCGATCTATGGTCCCGAGCCTGGTAACCGGTTCGTGTGTGAAAGTCGGCTGAAGAACATGCTGCGGCATGAGTACGGCTTGATCACCGATCGGCTCTCCCGTAAGGACCATCCGACCAAGAAGTTCTTCACGTTCGCGAACACGGTCGGTACCAGCACCTTCGACCGGCCCCACAGCGGACATGGCTGGATCGGTGTGCGCTTCCAAACCTCGCCGGAGGAGCCAACCAGCGATGTGATCCTGCACGTTCGGCTGCATGATCCGGACATGAGCCTGCAACAGGAGACCATCGGCGTACTGGGAGTGAATCTCATGCACGCCTGCATGTTCCTGCACAAGGACCCGAACGAGGTGATGACAGCGCTCTACGACAACGTGAGCCGTCACGTATTGGAGATCGACATGATCCAGATGAACGGGCCGGCCTTCTCCCAGGTGGACAACCGCCTGTTGAGCCTGCAACTGGTGAAGCGTGGCTATACGGATGCCGTGCTGTTCGGGCCCGACGGCCAGAACCTGCAGGCCAGCGAGATGCTCTACAAGAAGAACATCCTTGCCATACGAGGGAGCTTCCGTCCGGTGACCAAGGTGAACATCGACATGATCATGAACGGTTACAACATGT
>DAOORM010000138.1:0-6064 GCA_035389265.1 Flavobacteriales bacterium
GTTCGGCCACCTGGTTCTTCATTTCGGTGATGGCGGCGTTCTTCTCGTTGCGGATCTCTTCGCGGGCGCGGCTGATCATGGCATCACCTTCGGCCTTGGCCTTCACCTTCGCCTCGCTGATCTCGCGGTCGCGGATGTCGCGGGCCTCCTTCAGCAGCACCTCGCGCTCTTCGCGGGCGGCACGCATCAGTTCCTCGTTCTGGGCGGTCATGGCCGCGAACTCGGCTCGGGCTTTTTTCGCTTCGTTGAGGGCGTCCTCGATAGTACGCTCGCGCTCACCCAGCACGCCGAGGATCGGCTTCCAGGCGAACTTCCCGAGGATGTAGAGCACCACCAGGAACGAGACCGTCATCCAGAAGATGAGGCCGAAGGAGAATTCGATGAGCATGGCTCAGTCTTGAAAGGGTTGATGGACCGTGACCGCTGTTCGCCGGTGCTTAGAGCACCATGGCGAGCAGGCCCACGACGATACCGAACATGGCTGCACCTTCCACCAGAGCGGCGGCCAGGATCATGTTGGCACGGATGTCGTTGGTGGCCTCGGGCTGGCGGGCGATCGCCTGCATGGCGTCACCACCGATACGGCCGATGCCGATACCAGCGGCCAGGGCGGCGATGCCGGCACCGATGGCGGCGAGACCGAAGTGCAACGGAGCTTCAGCGGCGGCTTGCAGGAGGAAAGTGAGGAACATACGAGTTGTAGTTTAGCGTTGTTTGGGTCTGGTTCTCAGTGATGGTCGGCGTGCGCCCCTTCAATGGCCGAACCGAAGTACATGGCCGAGAGGAAGGTGAACACGAATGCTTGGATGAAGGCCACGAGCAGTTCCATCATGCTCATGAACACGGTGAAGACGAGGGAGAAGATCGAGACGCCCCAGCCCAGTCCGGCGTTGATCTCACCGAAGATGAAGATCAGTGCGAAGAAGCTCAGTACGATGATGTGGCCCGCGGTGATGTTCGCGAACAGTCGGATCATGAGGATCGCGGGCCGCAGGAACACGCCAAGGATCTCCACCGGCGTCAGGATCAGGAGCACGGGCTTGGGCACACCGGGCATGGCCAGGATGTGGCCCCAGTAGTGGCGGTTACCGTTGATCAAGGTGATGATGAAGGTGATGGCCGCCAGGGCGAAGGTCACCGAGATGCTGCCGCTCACGTTGGCGCCGAAGGGGAAGATCGGGATCAGCCCCATCAGGTTGTTGATGAGGATGAAGAAGAAGACCGTGAGGAGGTAGGGCATGAAGCGGGCATAACCCGGACCGATGTTCGCCTTGGCCACATCGTCACGCACGAAGAGGATGATGGGCTCCACGAAGCGAGCGATGCCCTTTGGGGCACCCAGTCCGTGTACGCGGTAGTGCTTCGCCACGCTCAGGAAGACGATCAGCATGATGGCCACGCTCACCAGCATGGCCAGTACGTTCTTGGTGATGCTCAGGTCCCACGTGGCCTTGGTCAACGCCTCATCCACGCTGGCGTGGTGGGCATCGGTACCATCGGGTGTGGTGGTGGCCACGAGTTTACCCTCGTGCAGCATGTAACCACCGAAGGTCTTGTGCCCATGATCGAAACGGCCGCTGCTGAAGGTGGCCAGACCCCGCTGAGTGTTGTAGACGATGATCGGGAGCGGGAGGGTGGTGTGGCCCCAGAGGTGCCAGCCGTGCTCATCGCCCACGTGGCCCATGATCATCTCCCCGGGATTGAACTTGGCGTGCCCGTGGCCATCGGTCGCCTCCTGATGGGTCGCGTGTACCTCGGCCACATCCTCCACCTCGAGCTGGGCGTCGGTGGTCACCACGGCGTGGGAGCTGTCGTGGTTGGCGTGGTCGCCATGCTGCGCCGCAGAAGCCCCGGCAATGACGGTGCTGAGGGCGAGGAATGCAGCGCGGATCAAGGCTTTCATCACGTTCAGGGGACGATACCCCCTTGATTTCGGCCGCAAATGTAGCCGTTACGGTCTTACGATGGGAATCTTCCTTGCGCAAAGGCCGATCCTTCGTGCCCTTCGTCCGTCGATCTAAGGCTTGCGAGTGGCACGGAACAGGTAGAGCATGGCCCCTGCCACGCCCATCAAGGCCCCGACCAAGGTGAATACGGGCACCTTCCAGAGCACCAGACCATCCAGCCAGCGCCCCAAGAACGTGAATACGGCCACACTGGCGGCCATGGTGAGGCCGATGCCCGAGTAACGCATGTAGTCCTTGGTTCCGGAGGGGAGCAAGGAGCGCCGCGGCCGGTTGGTGCTCATGCCCGTTGGATGCTCTTGAACTGATGCGCGGTGTCGAACACCAAGAAGATCACGTAGAGCCCGCCGAAGGTGAGCGCCATTTCCAACACCCGTTCACGCGGCGTGGCGAAGACCACCACCACGAGCACGATCAATGAGGCCAGCATCTTTAACGCCATGGCGGACATGGACGAGCGCACGGCTTGTTTCGGGTCCCTTGCGGTGGCATGCAGGACGCGACCTCCGATGCTGAGCAAGGTGAAGAACGCGATCAACAGGAAGGGGGTCGGGCCCGTGGGCATGGCCCGCAAATGGAAGATACCCACCACCGCCGCTGCGCAAAGCAGCGCAAGGACCACAGGTCCTTGGATGGTTCGAAGCGACATGGTGTTGATCGCGCCTTAGCGAGCCGCCTGTTGCTCGGGGCGGGTCACTGGATTGTTCTCCGTACGCAAGCGAACGGGGTCCATTTCCTTCACCACACCACCGCCCATGCTGCAATTGCCGGTGAACACGGCACCCGGCTCGATCGCCAGCTTCTTCGTGTTGATATCGCCCTGCAATTTGGCGGTGGCCTTCAGGCTCAGCAGGTCCTGGCAGTTGATCTTGCCGATCACCGTGCCTTCGATATCGCTGCTCTGGCACACGATCTCACCTTCGATATGTCCGGTCTGGCCCACGATCACCCGTCCACGCGCGTTGATCGTCCCCTTCACCCGTCCGTCGATGCGGATGTTGCTATCGCTCTTGATCTCACCCTCGATGGAGGTGCCCTCCATGATGCTGTTGATCTTTCCGGGGCTGACGGTTTCTGCGGTCTTGTTGGTCATGGGTGCAGGGTTCGCAGGTTTTTCGGAGCGGAACATGGTCCTACTGGTACTAGGGGGAACAGAACGTGGGTCGACAAAGATAACGGCAGCGACGAGTTATCCTACTGACCGTCAAGGTAATTCTGATCGAAGAAAGCCTGGTAGCCGGTCAGGTCCTTGCTTTTATACAGCTGCGCGTAGTTAGCCGAGGTGATTGGGAAGGCCGGGAACCCTTGGTCGTTGATCCCCACGAGCTGTTCGTTACCGCTTGAGAAGAGCTCATGGTACTGCATGGCCATTTCTTTGGTGGTGAAGCCACTAAGCAGCACGACCTGGTTATCGGTGTCCAGAAAGCTGTTGGTGATCTCCACCGGCGGGTTGGGGTAGTACTGCCGGTTGAAGGTGGAGATACGCGCCTTGATCGAGTTCAGGTCGGAGCCTTCGTTGGGCACGATCACGGCGAAGAAGTGCGCTCCGGGGTCGGTCGTATACACGGCCGTGGCTCCCTGTTTGTTCTGTGGCGGAGGGGTGTTGCCGGAGGTCCGGTCCAACGCGGCCAGCATTTCAGTGGCGGCCCGCTCCTCATCGGTGCCAGCGAACTTCTCCTTCACGGACATCAGCGCTGCGCGGAACCCAGAATGGTCGCGAAGACCACCCAAGGCCAACGCCCGTAGCATGTGGTATTTGGCCAGGAAGTGGTTGCGTGGTTCGCTCTCGATCACGCCTTCGCAGGTGACGATGACAGAGGAATAGAGGTATTGGCGATAGCGGTCGTAGACCTCCTTGTATTTGGCTTCTTCCTCCTTCTTGCGAGCCTCGTCGGCTTGCAGGATGTTCGGATCCCGCACCAACCGCGCGAACTCCGAATCGGGCCAGCGTTCCATGATGATGCCGGCATAGTACTGCGACCCCAGACCGTCCGGTGCGAAGTAGTTCGTGGTCTGTTCCTTTTCCAGGTAGATGCGGTAGAGCTGGTAGAAACTCTCCGGTGTGTAGCGGCACTCCTCGAACCGGCCATTGAGCACCTCGAAGCTCTCGATTGCGTTGTCCACGTCCTTCAGTTGCTCCTTGTAGATGATACCGCTGGTGTACAGTGCGGAGCAGATGCGTGAATTGGAGGCCTCCAATGCCGCGTCGTTCTTGGGGATATCCTTGGTATAGAAGGAAGGGTCCTTCCATTCCGCGTCTTTCTTTTCGGCGGTTTCTTCGGCCTCGGGGTCCTCCTCCTCCTCTTCGGCGAACTCGCCCAAAGCACTTCCGCTCTTGTCCTTCCTCCGCCAGTCATCCTCCAGCTTCCGGGTACCCCATTTCTTCCGGAAGTTGGATAGCCCACGACCGATCTGCTGTGGGTCGTAGAAGTACCACGCTCCACGGCCTCCCCCTGCGCCAGGTGGCGTCGGAGGCTCCTTCCCCAGGTCGGGGTTCGCTTCGGCAGCAGCACGGGCCTCTTCTTCCAGGCGCAGGCGCTCTTCTTCGGCCTGTTCCCTGTCGCGGATGATGCCGCGGATCTTCTTATCGAGATCCTTTTCGTCCAGTTGGGCCAAGGCTTGCAGGCTGTCTTCCAATGCGATGATGCGCAGCTGTTCCACGAGCTCGCCGAGTACACGTGCACGCGTGCTCACCTCCTCACGACGCACATGCTCCTCCGCCAGGAGCGTCTGGGTGCTGTCGTAGTACTTCTGGGCATCGGCATAGGCACGGTCATCGAAGTACAGGTCGGCCAGCTTCAAGAAGGTCTTGGCTTTCTGCTTGATGTCAGTGGTGCTCACGCGGGCGCTGGTCATCAGGTGTTCGATGGCCATGGAATCCTTGCGCTCCTTTAAGTCCAGGTCGGCTAGCGCATAGTGCAGCATATCGAAGTGGTCGATGTGCTTGTCATCGCGCAACATGCGGTTCAGCTTCTTGCGGATCTCCTTGCTTTCGCCCTTGTTGAATGCGAGCGCTTGGAAGACCTGGGCATGAAAGGCCATCTCATACGGCGGATTCATGCGGCTCACGATCGCGAACTGCTTGATGGACTTCTCCTCCAGGCCTTTGAGTTGATAGAGTTGCGCCAAAGCGAAGGCCCAGCGCACGCGCTCGCGTTTGCTCTGTGCGTTCGGTATGGCCGCCTCCAGGTGAACGATGGCGTCGTCCACTTTGCCACGTTTCAGGGCCAGTTCGGCTCTCACGGCGTCCAACTCGCCATGATCGAAGTCCTTGGGTAGCTTCTTCTGGTTGGTGATCTCGTCGAGCGCGCTCTGGGCCTTGCCGTATTGCTCCAGGAGAATGGCGGTGCGGGCCAGCCAGATCAAGCTTTCCAGCTGTCGGTTCTGCCCCTTGAACCGGCGGCTCACGTAGGTGAATCCCCGCTCGGCTTCGTAGAAGTTCTTCTTGTAGAAATGGCTCTTGGCGATCACGAACCACGAGTCGTCGATCCAGGTGTTCTTCTCCTTCCCTTCGATGTTCATCGAGTGGCGCTCGATCACCAGAGAGCACTTGTCGATGCATTTCTCCAGCTCGGGTATCGCACCCTTGGCTTGTTCGTCACTGCCGTACACGAACAAAGGCAGCACTTCGTCGTAATTGTCCACGTGGGCATCTTCGATGCCGGCCACCACTTCCTTCAGCTTCTCATTGGCGTTGAACCAGCCATTGTCCCTGGTGGTGAGCCGGTGGAACGTGCGGTTGAGGAAGGCGTCTTTCTCCTGCGAGCAGCCCGTAGCGATCAACACCACCAGAAGGAGGGCACCGAAGAGCCGGAACGGCAGAAGGGGTCGCATGGTAAGCCGCAAGGGATAACTACGAACGGGCGAAGTTATTTCATCGGGACCTGATGAGCACTTGTTCTGGCCCGCTGCCACAAATGGATGCGCTCAGTGGCTAGGGGAAGGCGTTCGTAACCAGCCGGTCCCGGCGAGCCCTCCACGGTTACCGCGAAAGGCTGGTCGGGCTTTCCGGTAAGGGAGATGAAGTGGTAGCGCATCAAGTAGCTCTGGAAGTTCCATTGGTCCAACACGGGCTGCTCTGCCGACACCAAGGCATGGGG
>DAOORM010000139.1:0-6042 GCA_035389265.1 Flavobacteriales bacterium
GACCTCAACAACATCACCGAGGAGTTCACGGAGAAGAAGATCTTCAAGCCCTTCGCCTTCATCTTCGACAATATCGATAGCACTGACGCGAAGCCCTACCTGCCGATCTTCATGACGGAGACACTGAGCGAGGTCTACTATCGGCAGGAACCGAAGAAGCAGCGCGAGTACATCCGTGGTACCAAGGTGAGCGGCATCGAGAACGAGAGCGTGTCCCGGTTCATGGGCGACATGTACCAGAACGTCAACATCTACGACAACTTCCTGGTCATCTTCGGCAAGAACTTCATCAGCCCCATCGCCGATGGTGGCAAGGGCTACTACGACTACTACCTCACCGATAGCGCCTTCGTAGGGAAGTACTGGTGCTACAAGCTCACCTTCACCCCCAAGCGTGTGCAGGAGCTGGCCTTCTCCGGGGAGATGTGGATCAGCGATACCACCTATGCCGTGCACCGCATCGAGGCCGGCATCGCCTCAGGCGCCAACCTCAACTTCGTGCAAGGCTTCTGGGTGAAGCAGCAGTACGACCAAGTGGAGAACGAGGTATGGATGCTGACCAAGGACGAGCTCGTGGTGGATCTGAACGTGATCCGCGATTCCGGGGAAAAGAACAAGAACGCCGTGCAGGGCTTCTACGGCAGGCGTAACGCGAGCTACAAGGACTTCGTGATCAACCGACCGCGTGATGACTCCTTCTATGAAGGTGTGGACGATGTGGTGGTGGAGATCGATCCGCTCAGCCTGGGCGCTGACTATTGGGATCAGGAACGGCATGTGCCCCTCACGGCGAAGGAGAACGCCATCTACCACATGGTGGATACGATGAAGACGATCCCACGCTTCCGCACCTATGTGGATGTGGTGAGCACCTTGGCTACCGGTTATTGGGAGAAAGGCAAGATCGAGTTGGGCCCCTACTTCACCACGCTCAGCTTCAACCCGGTGGAGGGGGCACGTTTCAGGGTCGGCGGCCGCACCAGCAACAACTTCAGCAATTGGGTGGAGTTCGAAGGGTATACGGCCTACGGTCTGCTCGACGAGCGCTTCAAGTTCGGGCTGGCCACGCGCGGCTTCATCAGCAAGGAACCCCGCCTGCTCTACCGGGCAGGGTATAAGCACGATGTGGAACAGCTTGGCCAAAGCACCAACGCGTTCCGCAACGACAACATCCTCGGCAGCCTGTTCCGTCGCAACCCCAACACCAAGCTCACCGATGTGGAGGAGTGGAAGGCCAGCTTGGAACGGGAATGGTTCACCGGGTTCACCACCGAGGTGATGGGCCGCTACCGCACCCTGCAACCGTTGGGCGCCTTGCGTTATGAGCGCTTGAAATTGGAGCCAGTGCCCGAAGTGAGTAGCGTGGGCAGCATCCGCACCGCCGAGGTCAGCCTCAACACCCGCTTCGCATACGGGGAGAAATACGTGAGCGGCGAATTCGATCGCATCTCCGTGGGCATGTTGAAGTATCCGACGCTGGAATTGCATGTCGCATATGGCGTTCCCGGTTTGCTCAATAGCGACTACGAGTACACCAAGGTGATCGCCCGCAGCTATAAACGTTGGCAGCTCGGTACCGCGGGCTGGACACGCACCACGCTCGAAGGTGGACGCATCTTCGGCTCGCTGCCCTATCCGCTCCTTACCATCCACAGCGGTAACGAGACCTTGTACCTGGACGATCTGTCGTTCAACACCATGAACTTCTTCGAGTTCATCAGCGATCGCTACATCCAACTCTTCGCCGAGCACCACTTCGAAGGGCTCTTCTTCAACCGCATCCCTTTGCTGCGCCGTCTGAAATGGCGCGAGGTGGCCACCTTCAAAGCCGTTGCCGGTGACCTCGATCAGAAGCACAGCGACGAGCTCCTCTTCCTCGACGGCATGTACTCGCTCTACAATGGCCCTTTCATGGAAGCCAGCGCGGGTATCGAGAACATCCTGAAGGTGCTACGCTTCGACATCATCTGGCGCCTGCGCTACAACGATCATGAGCGCACCGCACCATGGGCACTGCGGGCCAAGCTCTACATCAACTTCTGATCACGGATGCTGCGCGCCGAGAACATCTTCAAACGCTACAAGCGCCGCACCGTGGTGAACGGTGTGAGTGTGCAGGTGAGCCAGGGCGAGATCGTGGGTCTGCTCGGTCCCAATGGCGCGGGCAAGACCACCAGCTTCTACATGATCGTGGGGCTGATCAAGCCGAACGAAGGCAAAGTCTTCCTGGACAACGACGAGATCACCGACCTGGCCATGTACAAACGCGCGCAGAAGGGCATCGGCTACTTGCCGCAGGAGGCCAGCGTTTTCCGCAAGCTCAGCGTGGAGGACAACATCAAGGCCATCCTCGAAGTGAGCGGCAAGACCAAGGCGGAACAAGAGGCGAAGTTGGAGGAACTGTTGAATGAGTTCAGCCTGCAGCACGTGCGCAAGAACATGGGCGATGTGCTCAGCGGCGGCGAACGACGCCGCACCGAGATCGCTCGCGCGCTAGCCACCGAGCCGCGCTTCATCCTGCTCGACGAGCCTTTCGCTGGCGTGGACCCGATCGCTGTGGAGGACATCCAGAGCATCGTGGCCAAGTTGAAGGAGAAGAACATCGGCATCCTGATCACCGACCACAACGTGCAGGAAACGCTGAGCATCACGGATCGGGCGTATCTGCTCTTCGAGGGCAAGATCCTCAAACAGGGCACTGCGGAAGAACTCGCCGCGGATGAGACCGTGCGCCGCGTCTACCTCGGCAAGAACTTCGAGCTGCGGCGGAAGGTGTGAGCTCAGCCCCGGCCCCCTCCGAAGGAGAGGGGTGTAATGCCCTCAGGCGAGATCGCCTCTAGGTATGCGCAGTCCTGTGGATCGGATAGTCAGGTCCCCCTCTCCTTCGGAGAAAGACCGGGGTGAGCCTCAGGACCCGCACCGGATAGTCAGGTCCCCCTCTCCTTGGGAGAGGGGCTAGGGGTGAGGTCTCAGAATTCGCACTGCCTCTGTCGACCCCTTCGGTCGACGCTACGGGTGCGCGTTTGCGCCCTTGGCAGGTAGACCGCTACGCGATCTCTTCCACTTGGAACGCGTACTTCTCCATGATCTGGTTCGCCAGCAATTTCTTGCAGGCTTCGTCCACCTTGGCTTCGGCGGTCTTCTTGTCGGCGGCTTCCACGTGCAGGGTGATGTGCTTGCCGATGCGCACCCCGGTGATCTCGGGCAGGCCGAGGTTCTGCATGCTGCCGCTCACCGCCTTGCCTTGCGGATCCAGCAGGTTGTCGTGGGGCATCACATCGATGGAGGCGCGGAAGGTCTTCATGGGTTGGGAGGTTCACCACAGAGGCACAGAGGACACAGGCAATGTGCTTCAGGCATGCGTAGTTTCTTGTTATTCTTCTCTGTGTTCTCCGTGCCTCTGTGGTGATGCATTTTTCGGGAACAGCTTCCCCCAAAGCGGCGAAAGCAGGTACAAAAATAGGATCATCGGCACGGCCAGTACGCCATACAGCACCACCAGCACCAACCCGATACCCAGCAGCAGGAACATCACCTCGTTCCCCTTCCACTTGAAATGCTTGAACTTGAGGGAGGGGAGGGGGAGTTCGGAGAGCATGAGCACACCCAGGACGACAGCTACGATCAACTTCAATACAGGGAGCTCCATGAAATGGCCGAGAGAGTATCCCAATGCACTTCCTCCCGGACCATCGAACACTCCAATACCCCACGACGCACTTCCAAGCGATGCCCAGAACAACGCGTTCGCCGGGGTGGCCAAGCCTAGGAAGCCTGTGCTCTGGCGGGTGTCGATATTGAACTTGGCCAAGCGCCAAGCTGAAGCTGTAGCGATCACGAGCGCACAACTGATTGAGACCCAAAACGGTTCGCCGAACAGTTCACCAGACCCAGAAGCGATGGGTAGGAACTCCCGATGTTGGTTTATGGCCAGTTGTAAAGCTTCACCGGGACTGACCGCCGCAATGAAAGCCGGCGCCACCCCGAACGTCACCATATCCGCCAAGCTGTCCAACTGCGCCCCCAGCGGTGTCCCCCCCCCAAGGGCCCGGGCGGCCAGCCCATCGAACACGTCGAACAGCGCCCCTGCGAACACCAGCCAACACGCCCATGTTAGCTGTCCTTGAGAGGCCAGCAGGATGGAACCCACCCCGCACGCTAGGTTCGCGGTGGTCAAAAGGTCGGGTATCCTTGGAAAGCGGGCCATTGAACTCAGAACAACGATGACCGTACAACGCCGGCGCGGGGCCGAAGTTGGGATAAATTCGGGCAATGATCCAGGCCACCCACCGTTGGAAGCTGCGTCAACCATTTGCGAATGAATAGTGTGAAGATCAAGGGGATGCGTTCGAGCTTCCTGGTAGCGCTGGCGGTACTGGTCGGGAACTTGGCCACCGCCCAGACCGACGCACCCAAGTACAGCAACGAGTTCCTCGCCGTGGGCGTGGGGGCACGCGCCTTGGGTATGGGCAGCGCCTACACCGCTGTGGTCAACGATGTCACCAGTGGGTATTGGAACCCTGCTGGCCTACTCGGCGTGAAGGGCGATCTGCAGATCGGGGCCATGCACAGCGAGTATTTCGCGGGCATCGCCAAGTACGACTACATCGGCCTGGCCAAACCGATCGATTCGGCCAGCACCATCGGCTTCACCTTCATCCGCTTCGGCATCGACAACATCCCGAACACCATCGATCTGATCGATCCCAGCGGCAACATCGACTACGATCGCATCACCTCCTTCAGCTCGGCTGACCATGCCTTCTTGGTGTCCTACGCCCGCAAGCTGAAAGTGCCCGGCCTGCAAGTGGGTGGTAACGTGAAGGTGATCTACCGCCGCGTGGGCAGCTTCGGCAAGGCCTGGGGCTTTGGGCTCGATGCCGGTGCGCAGTACCAGAAGGACCGCTGGCGCTTCAGCGCGGTGGCCCGCGATGTCACCAGCACCTTCAACGCCTGGAGCTATTCGCTCGATCAACGCACCATTGATGTGTTCGCCCAGACCGGTAACGACATTCCCGCGAACAGCGTGGAGCTTACCCTGCCGCGCCTCAACTTGGGCATCGCCCGCGAGTTCAAATTCGGTTCCAAGTTCGACCTGCTGGCCGCCATCGACTTGGAGAACACCTTTGATGGCAAGCGTAACACGCTGATCAAGTCCAACGCCTTCAGCACCGATCCCCGTGTGGGCCTAGAGTTGGGTTATGCCGGCGTCGTGTACGTGCGCACCGGCGTCAGCAACATCCAGTACGTCACCGACATCAACGACGCGAAGCAGCTCTCCATCCAGCCGAACATCGGCCTCGGCCTCAGATCAAGAGCGTTTCACTCGACTACGCGCTCACCGACATCGGGGACAACAGCGTGGCGCTCTACTCCAATATCTTCTCCCTGAAGTTCGACCTCTTCAAGAAGCAGGGTTCATGATGAGACATCTACTGCTGGCCATCGTCCTTTTGCGTGCGATCGTTTCGGTCGCACAGCCCGTGGTGGGCAATGAGTGGATCGACCACGACCGGCAGTATTGGCGTTTCGATGTGTTCCAGACCGGGCTGCACCGCCTTGATTCCGCGACGCTGGCGGCTTCCGGTTTCCCGGTCGCCACGGTGGATCCCGCCGACCTCATGCTTTTCGGCAAGGAGCAGCAGATCCCGATCTACATCGAGGGTGGAGATGACGGTGTGCTGAATGCGGGAGACTTCATCGAGTTCATCGGCCGCAAGAACGACGGCTGGATCGATGAGCGCATGTACACCGTGCCGCAGTACCACGCCAACCCGTACTACAGCATCTTCAACGATACCATCCACTACTTCCTCACGTGGGATCCGGATCCGTTGGTGCAGAAGGCGCGTGTGCTTCCCTATGTCGATCCGAACATCACCGCACATACCGTGCGTCCTTGGGTCTGGGGCAAAGGCACGAACGGCTACGGTGATGTGTATTGGTATGGCCTGTTGACGCAGGATTTCAACTACACCAGTGGCCTTATGCTACCCGGTGAGGGCTGGGGCGGACCTGGACTGATCACCGGTGCCGCCAACG
>DAOORM010000140.1:0-6008 GCA_035389265.1 Flavobacteriales bacterium
GGTGGAGGTGCATGGCCAACGGGTGGAGCTCACCCCGAAGGAGTACGACCTGCTCCTGCACCTGGCCACACATCCGGGCGTCACTTTTTCGCGTGATGAGTTACTGAGCAAGGTATGGGGCTATGAGTTCAGCGGCTACGAGCACACGGTGAACAGCCACATCAACCGCTTGCGCAACAAGGTGGAGCGCGACATCGCCAAGCCGGAGTTCATCCTCACCACCTGGGGTGTGGGCTACCGCTTCATCGACGCTTGAACAGATGCTGAACTCGCTCTTCTGGAAAGTCTCCGCCATCTTCCTGGCGCTGCTGCTCGTGTTCACGGCCATCGTGCTGCGGATCCACATCACCGCCTCCAGCAACCACGCACTGGAGGTGACCCAGCGCATGAACCGCGACCTGGCGCAGCACACCGTGGGCGAGATCAAGCCCTTCCTCAATGGGGAAGTGACGGACGAGGCCATCGGCACCTTGATGCACAGCATGATGGCCGTGAACCCCGGCATCGAGGTCTATGTGCTGGATACTGTCGGAAGGATCCTGAAGTACGTGGCGCTCGAGGGTGAAGTGAGGTCGGATCGTGTGGACCTGGCGCCCGTGCGTGCGTTCATGGCCACGACCGAGCAGGATGGCCTCCTGGTGGGCGATGATCCGCGCGCTCCCGGTGATCGCAAGATCTTCAGTGCTGCCCCGGTGATGGAGAACGGCGTGGCGCGTGGCTATGTGTACATCATCCTGGCCGGTCAGGAATACGTGGGTGCCACGGAGACGCTCTTCGGCAGTTACTTCCTGCGGCTGGGCGGTCGTTCGGTGCTCATCGCCCTGGCCTTCACCCTGGTGTTCGGTCTGCTCGCCATCTGGTTCATCACGCAGAACATCGAACGTGTGGTGGACGGCATCCGGCGCTTCCGGTCCGGCGAACGCAACGTGCGGATCGCGCACACCGGCAACGGTCAGTTCGCGCAGGTGGCCACCACCTTCAACGACATGGCCGCCACCATCGAGCGCAACATGGACGAGCTGAAAGGGCTGGACAAGCTGCGGAAGGAGCTGATCGCGAACGTGAGCCATGACCTGCGCACGCCCATCGCTGCCGTGCAAGGCTATGCGGAGACCTTGCTGCTGAAGGAAGGAACACTTTCGCCGGAAGAGCGCCGCGCGCACCTCGGGATCATCGTGAAGAGCACCGATCGCTTGAAGGAACTGGTGGACGACCTCTTCACCCTGAGCAAGCTGGAGGCAGGGCAGGTGAAGCTGGACCTGGAGCCGATCTCGCTGGGCGAACTCGTGCACGATGTGGTGAACAAACTGCGCTTGCATGCGCAGGAGAAGAACGTGGGCCTCAACATCATCATGGCCAAGGACCTGCCCATCGTGCAGGTGGATGTGAAGAAGATCGATCGCGTGTTGCAGAACATCATCCAGAACAGCATCAAGTTCTGTTCGCCTGGCGATCGCATCACCGTGGAGCTGGATGCCAGCGACGGATCGGTGGACGTGCGCATCAGCGACACAGGCCCCGGCATTCCCACGGACGAGCTGCCCTTCATCTTCGATCGGTACTACCGGGGCCGGCGTTCGAGCGACTCCGAAGGCAGTGGCCTGGGCCTGGCCATCGTGAAGCGCATCGTGGAATTGCACGGCAGCACCGTGAAGGCCATCAGCCGCGCCAACGAAGGGGCGCAGTTCAGTTTCGGGCTGCCGGTATGGAAGGCGGCGTAGCGCGTATGCATCTTTACCGCATGCTGAAGTTCCCGTACCTGACAGGCGCGTCGTTCGTGGTCGCGGTGTTCGTGTGGCCGCTGATGGCCATGGCGCAATTCACGTGGACCCCGCTGGCTCCCTTGCCCGTGCCCACGGCCAACCACGCGCTCTGCGCCGGACAAGTGGATGGGTCCTGGAAGGTCTACAGCTTCGGCGGCATCACCACGGGTTTGACGAACGAACAGATCCACCGCAACGCGTTCGTGTACGATGTGGCACTGGACCAATGGTCCGCGCTGCCCGATGTGCCGGACACCTTGGGCAAGATCGCGTCATCGGCCAGTGTGGTCGGTTCGGTGGCCTACGTCATCGGCGGCTACCACGTCTTCGATGGCGCACCCTTCGAGCTCAGTTCCAACAAGGTGCATCGCTTGGACCTGCTCACCGATACCTGGCTGCCCGATGGCGCACCGGTGCCTGTGCCGATCGATGACCAGGTGCAGGCCGTGTGGCGCGATAGCTTGATCTACGTGATCACGGGCTGGAGCAACAGCACCAACGTACCGAACGTGCAGGTGTACGATCCGGCGCTGAATAGTTGGAGCGCGGGAACGCCCGTGCCGAACACCAACCTGTACAAGGCCTTCGGCGCGAATGGTACGATCATCGGTGATACCATCTTCTACTTCGGCGGAGCAAGTACCGCGTCGAACTTCCCCGCGCAGGACAGGCTGCGGAAGGGCGTGATCGATCCGCAGAACCCCATGAGCATCACGTGGCTGCCTGCGATCACCGGCGGGCTCGGCGCGCGCTACCGCCCGGCCTGTGTGGTGGTGGACGATGCTCCGCTCTGGGTCGGTGGATCGTCCACGAGTTACAACTACGATGCATTGGCCTACAATGGCAGCGGAGTGGTGGAGCCCGCGAACGCGATGCTGCACTGGAACGGCAGCGCAATGGTGAACGCGGGCACCACGGAACCTCATGTGATGGATCTCCGCGGTGCTGGCGAGTTGGGCGATAACAGCTTCATCATCGCCGGTGGCATCGGTACCACGCGAACGGTGTTGGATAGCGTATGGTTGGTGACAGCGACAGGTGTGAGCGTCGATGAGGTGATGGAGCAGGAGCTCTTTGTGGCGCCGAATCCCACCAACGGAAGGTGCGTCATCCACCTTCCACAGGGAGCGAGGAACACACCCTATGTGGTCCGTGATGCACTTGGTCGGTCGGTGCGGGCCGGCTCTGTGGAAGGCCTCGAACTGATCTTGGACCTGAGCGGAGAGGCACCAGGAGCGTACATCCTGCACCTGGCCAACGAGGGTGCAGGGAGCATCCAACGCGCGGTGGTCATCAGGGAGTAGAGGATCGCGACGCACATGTGATCCTGTTGTGATCGATCCGTGACCGCGTGCCGGGACTTTTGTCGCGGTCGTTCAACCAGCGGCCTTAACCCCTACGATCATGAACGTGAATGCAACATGGCTCGGCCTCTTGGCCCTCAGTGCGCTCGCCCTTACCTCTTGCGCGAAGGAGGAGGATGCGGTAGCCCCCACCCCCACACCCGCACCGGTGAGCGCCGGCCCGGCCGTGGATCCTTCCACAGCACCGCGCATCGCTGTGGACCGCTTCAGTGCAGCGGCCGGTACCTTGATGGTGCGCGACGGCACGAACGGCCTGCCCGCTGCCAACGCCCCCATCAACTTCGATCAGGCACCCTTCATCACCAAGGGCTATGGACCTGCCGGACAGATCACCGAGTACTACAACTTCGATGTGCAACCCACGGCAGCGATCCCCATCTGGGTCTTCTTCACCCCTGGCGCCACCACACCCGTTCCCGGTCAATTGAACATCATCGACAAGATCCCCGGTGATGCGGGGTACAATGACTTCTGGCAGGTGTACAAGGTGAACGTACCTGCGGACTACGTGGCGAATTCGGTCACCAGTGCCGCCGAGGTCGCGGCGCTCGGCTACACCGTGGAACCCCAACCGGTGCTGGTCAACTGTCCGGTGGTGCCCGATGGTTCCACCGCCACCAAACGCTTGGCCGGTGAGAGCAATGCGCTCGTGCAATGCTGGTACCGGGACAAGGTGGGCGTGTATTTCAGTTTCATGGAGCATCCGCTCACCCCGTCCGGTGCGACCGTACCGACCTCTCCGATCTATGTGCTCTTCAACACCAACCCCGACCAACCGAACGGTGGTCCGCCCAGCGGTTTCGTGGTGGAGAGTGGCACGGACCAGACCCACAACGTGCTCGCCACGGTCCCAGGGCAAGCGACCTACTCGCCCCTGTGGCGCGTGAGTGTGATCAACAACAGCGACTTCGGTGCGGTGAACAACCTCCCCACGGCGCAAGGCGCGAACATCATGGCCATGAACGTGATGAACGTGAACTGCCCGGTGGTGGCCTTTCCCTAGTCCAAAGCGAACGGCGCGTCGATCGACCCACGTGGCCGATCAGCGCGCCAACTCGTGAGCCATTCGGGGCCGGGGTTTGGTGCTTTACCCGCATGGAGGATCGGACCCTGGTCAGCAATGGCCGGGGTCCGGTGTTTTGGGGGTATGGGAACGAACAACCCGTGAGGATCAGTTGCCGCTGCGCGGCCGTCCTATGCCTATGCGCCGTGATGTAGCGGTGATCATGACTGCCGACCATGTCCTGCGGCCATCTACTGTTGTTCGAACAAGATCGATCAAGAACCTGGTCAAGTGCTTATGCGCGGCCTGCTGCAGATGGTCGCGCCTGGTGATCGCATGGTCGTGAACAGCGCACGGAACCGGGGGTGGCGGTTCTGCAGCGATCCCGTTTGATGGTGAACAAGAAGACCACGATCGGATAGCTGCGAAAGGAGTTTTGGTGCAGCGCGTACCTGTTGGACATGCCGCAGCTGGAGGCTTAGGGCCTAGCGCAACACCACCACGCGTTGGCTGCTCACCGCTGTCGGCGTTGTCGAGCGCACGTGGTACACGCCTGCTTCCCACGAGCCTACCGCGATCCGCTGCACGCCTTCGTCAAGCAGTGCACGGTACACCACCCGACCTGATGCGTCCACCACCTCCACAGGCATGGCATGCGGCAGATCAACGCGCAGTTCGCCGGAGGATGGGTTGGGATAAAGGATCAACGCATCGTCAAGGTCACTTTCGATCACTCCCACGCTCGATCCATTCAACCGAGCGACACGGTTCCTGGTCGTGCCATCGACCGCGGTGAAATCACCGGCAAGGACGACCTTCCCATCTGTTCCCAAGGCACAGGAGAACACGGTATTGTTCGCAGCCGTGCCAGGATCGAACGAAAGGTCGAGCGTACCGTCGGTATCCAAGCGTGCGATACGCCCTCTGCTCGTACCGCCGTACGAAGTGAAATAGCCACTGATGATGATCCTGCCATCACCTTGAACGGCCACGGAGCGTACTTCACTACTAGCACCCATGCTGGTATCAAAGGATGGATCGAGCGCTCCGTCCGCATGAAAACGGGCCAGGCGTAGTGCGGGGGTACCATCGTATTCATAAAAACTTCCGCCGATAAAGCCCCGGCCATCCGGTTGAAGGGCCATCGCTTGAACATAGCCGTTCACCCCATCACCAGTATCGAAAGCAGTATCCACGGTGCCATCGGCATTCAAGCGGGCGAAATGGTTCCTTGCGATTCCATTCACGGCAGTGAACTCACCGCCGATCAGGACTTTCCCATCCGGTTGCACGACCAAGGCGAGTACGGCATCGTTGGCACCGGTTGCCACATCGAACGACGTGTCCAGCGTACCGTCAGCATTGATCCTTGCTGTGCGGTTCGTTGGCGTGCCATCGTACGTACTGAAGCTTCCCCCGATGAGGATCATCCCGTTGGGTTGGATGGATGCTGCCCGAATGTCGAAGTTGGCTCCTGTACCCGGATCGAATGAAGTGTCCAGGCTCCCGTCCGTGTTGAGCCGAGCGATGCTTTTTCGTGGAACACCATTGTAGAACGAGAAGATGCCTACGATGATGATCTTCCCATCGGACTGGATCACGAGGTCGTACACCGAAGTGTTATTGCCGGTCCCCGACCCCGGATCGAAGGTGGTATCCAGCGATCCGTCCGCATTCAAACGGGCAATATGCGAGCGGGGCACACCACCCACACTTTCGAATTCACCACCGATAAGGACCTTCCCATCGGCCTGGATCGCCGTGGATAGGATATAGTCATCCGCACCTGCTCCGGGATCGAAGGACACGTCCAATGAACCTGATTGGGAAAGCACCACCGTGCTGAAGACAACGTTGGCCAACGCACTGATCAAATAC
>DAOORM010000141.1:0-5932 GCA_035389265.1 Flavobacteriales bacterium
AAAGGGTGAGCAACGCATAGCCGAACCATTGGCGCCAGCGCGTGAATTTCCCCTGCGGTCTCTTCGGGTAGACCCAGATGCGCTTGCCCTGCTTATCCACGGTGCTGATCGCATCGCGGTAGCTCTCGGTATCACGCTTGATGTGTGCGGGTTGGGGTGCCATGTTGCTTCGCTGCGGTCCTCGGAGGGTGGGACCAATGCCGTACCCGACTTGCTGAATGCACTGAACTCCGAGGTTGCGCAAAGGTGACCGGGGCGCAGAGGGGTCGAACTGACATCCATCAGGGTTTTCGCTTGATGGATGTCAGTCGGGTGACATTCATCACCGATGGGATGGGAACACGAATGGAGGCCACGAGCCTCCATTCAGATCGCTGGTATGATGTTGAGCGCTATTTCATCGCCACGCGCACGGTATCCCCGGTCAACGGCGTCAGGCTGTCCACGGGACCGGCCGTACTGTCCGCAGCTGCGGCCTCCTCCTTCCACAATTCACCTTGGGGTGCCTTTTGTGTGGCCGAACCCTTGCCCTCCAAACTCATGATGTAGCAGGCGAGTGAACGCAGTTCGGCCGGCTGTAGCTGGGCTTTCCATGCGATCATGCCCTTCTCGGGTACGCCATACTTGATGGTCTTGAAGATGTTCTTCACCCCACCCCCATGCAGCCAGTACGCATCGGTCAGGTTCGGGCCTACGCTCGTCTCAGCGCCAGCGCCGTCGGCACCGTGGCAAGCGGTGCAATAGGTGGTGAAGAGGTCCCGTCCCCCGGCCAGCACGGCTGCATCATCGGAAAAGGTCACCGTATTCTCGTCCACGGTATTGGTCAAGGTGGCCATGTAGGCATCCACATCGGCTTTGGCTTGCGCCATCTCGTTGGTGTACTCCACATCCTGGTGTTGCCACACGTTGATCACGTGCATGTTGATCAAATAGATCACCCCCCAGGCGATCGTACCATAGAACAACCACAACCACCAAGGTGGAAGCACATTATCAAGCTCACGGATGCCGTCGTAATCGTGGTGCAGGTCGATGTTCTTCTCCTCCTCGATGGAGACCTGCCTGGTCAGGCGCTTGAGCAGCTTGTCAACCCAAGTCGGGCCTTTCACCGTTTCCACGGGGCCCTCTTCCACGGCACCCACCACCGCACGGGTCAGGGCACGCAGGATGTTCATCTGTGCGAGCAGGATGATGAAGAGGAACAGGTTGATGGCGAACAACCACCAGAACGCGGCGTATAGGCTCATCGTTCCACCGGGGCCTTTGAACTCTTGGGCGCTGGCTTCACCAGCCACGAAGAGCATGGCCACCAACGCGGTGGTACGTCCACCTTTATTGATGAGGCGCTTCACCCAACCGCCCGAGCCGCCCATGGTGCGCATGATGCCCGCGAGCGAGACGATGAAGATCACCTGCACCACCGCGAGCGCGACCATGGTATAGAGCAAAGTGCTGTCCACCTCGAAGAAATGACCACCGCTCGGAGGAGCCGCCGCCTGTTCCTGGGCGTTGGCGAGCAAGGCGATCGTGGACAACACGACCGTGGAGAGGGTGCGACGGGGCATGCTACTGGTGCGCATGGTGGATGGGTTCGTTGGTGCTGTTCCCTTCTGAAAGCGGCATGGCCGCCATGTGATCGATGTGCGTGCGGGTGGCCTTCCACACATAGAGCACGGCCACGATGAAGATGCTGAAGAAGAGCACGAAGGAGATGAGCGGGTAGATACCGATCCCCACGATCGTGTCAAGGTGATGTTTGATGAACTTCAGCATGCGTTAGCGCGCCGCCTGCGCGGTAGCGTTGGGTTTCGCCTTGATATCGGTACCCACGCGTTGCAGGTAGGCGATCATGGCGATGATCTCGCGATCAGGCATCGTTTCGATACCCGCCTTCTTCAGGTCCTCCACGATGGCGATGCTCTGAGCCTGGAGGTGCTCGTTGGCACGCGCTGCGAAGCCCTCGCTATAGGGTGCTTCCTCATAAGGAACACCAAGCGTCAGCATCGCTTCGATCTTCTTCCTCGTGGTGGTCGTATCGAGGAGATTCTCGAACATATGTGAATATGCCGGCATCAAGGATCCTGGGCTCATACTGGTCGGATCCCACATGTGATAGTAGTGCCAACTATTCGGGTACTTGCCGCCGATCCGGAGCAGGTCGGGGCCGGTGCGCTTGCTGCCCCATTGGAACGGGTGGTCATACACGAACTCGCCGGCCTTGGCATACTCGCCATAACGTTCGGTCTCGCTGCGGAACGGACGGATCATCTGGCTGTGACAGGTATAGCAGCCTTCGCGCACATAGATGTCGCGGCCATGGAGTTCCAACGGCGTGTAGGGCTTCACACTGCTAATAGTGGGCACGTTGCTCTCCACCAGGAAGGTCGGCACCATCTCGATGATACCCCCAATGGCGACCGCGATCAAGCTGAAGACAAGCATCTGGATGGGCCGACGCTCGATCCAGGTATGCCAGTGACCGCCGGTGACCTTCACCTTCTCCAGTGGAGCAGCTTCAGCATCCTCATTGGCGATGAGCTTGCCGCTCTTCACGGTCTTCACCACGTTG
The DNA here is from genome assembly GCA_035389265.1 of Flavobacteriales bacterium. Classification (GTDB taxonomy): domain Bacteria; phylum Bacteroidota; class Bacteroidia; order Flavobacteriales_F; family PHOS-HE28; genus PHOS-HE28. The sequence continues at coordinate 2,570 of DAOORM010000141.1, forward strand.
TACACCATGACGAACGCACCGATGAGGTAGATGCTACCGCCGATCGCACGGAGCCAGTAGGCGTATTGGATCTCCAGCAAGGTGTCCAGGAAGTTCTTGTAGACCAGGAAGCCATCCGGGGTGAACTGTTTCCACATCAGGCTTTGGAAGAAGCCCGCGAAGTAGAGGGGAATGGCATAGAAGATGATCCCCAGGGTGCCGAGCCAGAAGTGTACGTTCGCCAACTTGGTGCTGTAGAGCTTGGTGCCGAACAAACGGGGCACCATCCAGTACACCATACCGAAGGTCATGAAGCCGTTCCAGCCGATGCCACCGATGTGTACGTGGGCCACGATCCAATCGGTGAAGTGGGTGATGGCGTTGATGAACTTAATGCTCAACAAGGGACCTTCAAGGGTGGACATGCCGTAGCAGGTCACGGCCACCACGAAGAACTTCAGTACGGGATCCTCACGCACACGGTCCCACGCACCGCGCAACGTGAGCAGGCCGTTCAACATACCGCCCCAGCTGGGTGCGATCAACATCACACTGAACACCACCCCCAAGGATTGCGCCCATTCCGGCAAAGCGCTGTAGAGCAAGTGGTGCGGACCCGCCCAGATGTACAGGAAGATGAGCGACCAGAAGTGGATGATGGAAAGGCGATAGCTGTATACCGGGCGGTTGGCGGCCTTCGGCAGGAAGTAGTACATCAACCCCAGGAACGGGGTGGTGAGGAAGAACGCCACCGCGTTATGGCCATACCACCACTGCACCAACGCATCCTGTACACCAGCATACCAGCTGTAGCTCTTGGTCATGCTGATGGGCAGCTCGATGCTGTTGACGATATGCAGCATGGCCACGGTCACCCAGGTGGCGATGTAGAACCAGATGGCCACGTAGAGGTGGCGTTCGCGTCGCTGCAGGATCGTGCCGAACATGTTGATGCCGAACACCACCCATACCATGGTGATCGCGATGTCGATGGGCCATTCCAACTCGGCGTACTCCTTGCCGGTGGTCATACCGAGCGGTAGGGTGATGGCCGCTGACACGATGATCAGCTGCCAGCCCCAGAAGTGGATCTTGCTGAGCACATCGCTGAACATCCGCGTCTTCAGTAGACGCTGGAGGCTGTAGTAGGCACCCGCGAAGATGGCGTTGCCTACGAAGGCGAAGATCACCGCATTGGTGTGAAGGGGCCGTAAACGCCCGAAGGTCGTCCACTCGCTGAAGTTGAGCGCAGGGACCACCAGTTGCAGGGCGGCGATCAGGCCCACCAGCATACCCACCAAGCCCCAGAGGATGGTGATGAAGAGGAAGTTCTTGACGATCCGGTTATCGTATTGGAAACGCTCGGTCATCGGTTCGGATTTTCGTTGGCGGAAGGGGTGCTGTCGTGGAGGATGCGAACGGCTGGTGAGCGGTCATCGTCGTACTGCCCTTTACGTACGGCCCAGATGAAGCCGGCGAGGAAGACCCCGGCTACCAGGGTGCTTACCGTTAGGAGAAGGAAAATGACGCTCATGTGGAACTCTTCGCGGTGCGAAAGTGCCAGTGCGCGCTAGGGTGCATGCTGACCGCTGTCAGGTCTTTCGGCTGACATTCGTCAGGTAACCCCGCGCTATGCACGTGACCAGGACAACCATTACTTTCATCCCCGATGTTCTCCAAAGCGTGTATGTACGCGATCCGTGCAGTTGTCGTGATCGCATCCACGAACCAACACGGGGCCTATGTCCCCTTGACGAAGGTCAGCGAACGGACCGGGGCACCCAGCGCGTTCATGGCCAAAGTGCTTCAGCAGTTGGTCCATAGTGGTATCCTGACGTCGGTGAAGGGCCATGGTGGCGGTTTTGGTATCGACCCTCGGAGAGCCGAACGGATCAAGCTCGGAGATGTGGTGAAAGCCATCGACGGTGATGCTCTTTTCTCAGGATGTGCGTTAGGCTTTCCTACATGCGACGGTCGCAAGCCCTGTCCCATCCACGAACAAGTAGTGCGCCTACGAGCCGAACTTGAGCATATACTCGCTGATGTGCACATCAGCCAACTCGGCAGCGAACTATCGCAAGGCTCTTCATTCCTCCGAGGAAAACTCAAATAACAGCGAAGGCGCCCTTTTGGGCACCTTCGCCGCCTTTCACCAACGTGATGGCCGATCCGTCGACCGCGTCGGTCCTTCACGATCCCGGTAGGATCACCTTATCGATCACATGAACGATACCGTTGCTGGCCGGAACACTCGCCAACACTTTGGCATCGTTGATCATCAGCACGCCGTTCTGGATATGGATCGTTGCGTTCGCCCCGTTCACCATACCGAGCACTTGGCCTTCCCGCAGCATCTCCGCTTTCAATACGCCCAACGTCACATGGTACTGGAGCACATCCTGAAGGTCCGACTTCTTCTCCGGCTGCAATAGGCCATCCACCGTACCCGGAGGTAATGCCTCGAAAGCCGCATTGGTGGGTGCAAAAACAGTGAAAGGTCCCGCGTTGCTCAATGCATCCACGAGTTCAGCGGCCTTTACGGCAGCCACCAGCGTACTGTGGTCCACAGAACCAGCTGCAATGCCGACCACATTCTTCTGGGACTGTTCGTCCACCACGGTGGATTGCCCACCCCCGGTAGCTGGCCCTTCGGTCGCCGCCGGATCGGATCCTTGAGCACTGGGATCACCGCTACAGCTAAGCAGGATCAGGGTCGCCAGCACAGCACTGGACTGAAGTACGGAACGTGTAGTTTTCATGACGGTTCGCTCTTATGAGGACAAATTTGTCCGTTATCCACTGGGCTACAACTGAGCCCCGTCACTTCCTCGCCTGTGATCCATCAGGACACATTGCGCAAGATGGGACCCGCTACGAACCGGCCACGGCGGCGATATTGACGCACGCGATCCGCCTAGCAAGCACCCACATACGCACCTGATGCAGCACCGGAAGAAACCGGAAACGCGCATGTATGAACAGGCACACGGTCCCTAGCAGGAATGCAGGCCTAGTGATCAGCATTAGCAGAAGGCCGTCCAAGCAGCGAAATGCATCAATGAAACCGGGCACCGAACGATACTCGGGCATATCATCCCTGACGACCTGAACGTGAAGAAGTGGCTACCGGAGAAACCCGTAGCGTTCATCGAAAGCAAAGACCGGATCCAGATCCTTCCTTCGCAAGCCCACCGGCAGTGTGGCGAACTACAGGACAAGGCGAACACCGATGCAGGAACCCACCAAGCGTAGCATGAGCACGATCGTGAACTACATGATCACAAGTCCTTTTTTCGAAAGGCCCTGAGCGCCCCCCAGGCGGGCAGGAGTATCCAGAGTACGAGGATGAGGGCAGCCATCGCCATACCGGTAGCGCTTCCGAAA
>DAOORM010000142.1:0-5924 GCA_035389265.1 Flavobacteriales bacterium
CACCTTCGTGGATGTGAGCTATACCTTCCGCGACCGCAAGACCCAAGAAGTGGTCTTCGAAGGCGGCAAACAGGGCGTGAAAGGCGTCCAACTGACCTACGAGAAGGCGGGCTTGGAGAGCTTCAAGAAGGCCATCCCCGACATCCGTAAAGAGCTCGTGCCCGGGATCATGAACGCTTTTAATTGAGGAATGACGGGCATTTCCGAAGTTTGGCACAGATCTGGCAAAACCCACAACAAGAGAAACCACCACCGGCGCCGCCGGTACAAGAACTCCCCAACCATGAAAACCACGAGCATGAACCGTTCCGTTACGGTGCTGATGACAGCCCTGATGCTGTCCGGCGCAATGACCGCCTGCAAGAAGAAGAAGGAAGTCGTGAACACACCCCCGCCTTCCGGTGAGACGGAAGTGAAGGTGGAGTGCTCCGGCCCCGAATTCTTCACCAACGACAAGGTCTTCCGTGCGAACAACCTTGGTGAGAGCATGGACCAGGCCACTTCCAAGAAGAAGGCATTGGCCAACGCCCGCGCCGACCTCGCTAGCGCAATCAATACCCAGATCAAGGGTGTGATCGACAACTACGTGAACAGCCGCGAGATGAACAACAAGGAGGAAGTGGCTGAGCGTTTCGAGGGCCTCACCCGCGAAGTGGTCGATCAGAAGCTCACCGGCACCAAGACCATCTGCGAGAAGGTGATGAAGGTGAACGCCACCGGGAACTTCAAGACCTACGTGGCCATCGAGCTGAGCGCTCAAGACCTGCTCGCCGCCTACAACGAGCGCCTGAGCAATGACGAGCGCCTCCGCATCGACTACGACTACGAGAAGTTCAAGGAGACCTTCGAGGCAGAGATGAACAAGCTGAAGTGATCGTTTCAACGTTCAACTTCGGAAGACCCCGGGAAGTCCCCGGGGTCTTTCTTTTTCCAACCGGCCCACAGCGACCTTTGTACCATGGATAAACGCGCGCTCCTCCTTGGGTCTTTGGTCCTTTTCCTCGCCGTGGCGTTCGGTGCCTTCGGGGCGCACGGATTGAAGACCTATGTGGAGCCGGAGGCCTTGGCCCAATGGAAGACGGCCGTGGAGTACCAGTTCTATCATGGGCTTGGGCTGCTTCTTCTCGCCGGATTGGCGAGCAGCTTGCCCGTTGCGTCGATGCGACTGGTAAGGCTCTCGTTCACGTTCGGGATCCTCCTTTTCTGCGGGTCCATTTACCTGTTGGCCACGCGTGATGTGACTGGTCTGCAAGGACTTGCGCCCGTGCTTGGGCCTCTCACGCCGCTGGGGGGATTGTGCTTCATGGTGGGTTGGGCCACCCTGTTCATAACCGCTTGGCGCCGGGCTGACGATCGCTAGCATCGGGATCCCGCTTCCCCGTACTTTTGCCGTCCAATTCACAATTCCACAAGGAACATGAACGAATTCGGTCATAAACCGAAGAACGCCGACCTCGCGAAGGTGGGCCTGGGCAAAGTGGGCGAGATCTACTGGAACCTCGAACCCGCTGAACTGGTGGAGCAATCCATCGTGAGCGGCCAAGGGGTGCTCGCCGATAGTGGCGCACTGGCCATCGATACCGGCGAATTCACCGGCCGCAGTCCCAAGGACAAGTTCTGCGTGAAGGACGCCAAGACGGAGAACACCGTGTGGTGGGGCGATGTGAACTTCCCCTTCACCCCCGAGAACTTCGACCACCTGCAAGATCGGATGGCCGCCTACCTGCAAGGCCGCGAAGTGTTCGTGAAGGACTCTTACGCCTGCGCTGATCCCACGTTCAAACTGAACATCCGTGTGGTGGCCGAATACCCGGCTAGCGCCATGTTCGCCGGTAATATGTTCCTGCGCCCGACCAAAGCGGAACTGGAAAGCTTCGACCCCGAGTGGCACATCATCTGCGCCCCGGGCTTCCATGCCGACCCGGCCAAGGACGGCACGCGCCAGCATAACTTCGCGGTGCTCAACTTCACCAAGAAGATGATCCTCATCGGCGGCACTGGCTACACCGGCGAGATCAAGAAGGGCATCTTCACCGTACTGAATTACGTACTGCCCGAGGAGCGCAAGGTGCTCAGCATGCACTGCAGCGCCAACATCGGCAAGGGTGGCGACACTGCGGTGTTCTTCGGTCTGAGCGGCACCGGCAAGACCACCTTGAGCGCTGACCCCGAACGCGCCCTGATCGGCGACGATGAGCACGGCTGGAGCGACAAGGGCGTGTTCAACTTCGAAGGCGGCTGCTACGCCAAGTGCATCGACCTGAGCCAGGAGAAGGAGCCCCAGATCTGGGAGGCCATCAAGTTCGGTTCCATCCTGGAGAACATCGTGTTCGAAGAAGGCACCACCAAGGTGGACTTCACCGATGGGTCCAAGACCGAGAACACACGTGTGAGCTACCCGATCGACCATATCGCTGGTGTGGCGAAGCCGAGCGTGGGCGGGCATCCGACCAACATCTTCTTCCTCACTTGCGACGCTTATGGCGTGTTGCCTCCCATCAGCAAACTGAGCCCTGGACAGGCCATGTACCACTTCATCAGTGGTTACACCGCCAAGGTCGCCGGTACGGAAGCCGGAGTCACCGAGCCCCAGAGCACCTTCAGTGCCTGCTTCGGCAAGGCCTTCCTGCCGCTGCATCCCACCAAATACGCCGACATGCTCGGTGAGAAGATGAAGCAGCACAACGTGCGCGTTTGGCTGGTGAACACCGGCTGGAGCGGCGGTAGCTATGGCACCGGCGAGCGCATGAAACTGAAGTTGACCCGGGCCATGATCACCGCTGCGTTGCGTGGTGAGTTGGATACGGTGGGGTACAGCGAGCATCCTGTGTTCGGGGTGAGTTTCCCCACCTCGTGCCCCAATGTCCCCGCAGAAGTGCTCGACCCGCGCGCAACATGGAAGGACAAAGCCACTTACGACGCCACGGCGGAGAAGCTGGCTAAGCAGTTCAACGACAACTTCGCCAAGTATAGCCAGGGCGCCAGCGCTGAGATACTCGCAGCCGCACCGCGTTCCACCGCGAAGGTCTAATGGGTACAACGAACAAGGCCCCTTCACCCGCCGCGGTGGAGGGGCCTTGCAATGGATGGTGGCATCGGATCTGTGAAGTGAGCGATACAATGAGGCAGAAGGGAATCGTACGTGTGCTCGGGATGGCCTTTGGCTTCCTGCTCTTGACCATGTGTGAAGTAGCGGGGCAGTCCTATCATGACAAGGTGCTCTATCCGGAGAGGCTGCGCGACGATGTGGAGTTGTTGCGGTCGGCCATCCATGAAGCTCATCCTGATCCCTATCGGTACCATACCAAGGCTGAACTGGACGCGATCTTCGATCAAGTCCGCGATTCCATCACTCGGACCATGTCGGTCGTGGAATTCGAGCAAGCCCTGGTGCCCATTTTCCGCGGCGTGGGTGATGCGCACTGCTATGCGGACCGGCCACCTTCCGTGGTGAACGCACTGGACCGCGAGGCAAGCTTGTTGCCGCTGCAGGTCCGCATATTGCCCGAAGGGGTTTTCGTGGAGGAGGAATTGAAGGGTTTCCGCAGTATACCGGTGGGAAGCCGCGTGGTCTCCATCAATGGGAACCCCATTGAGGCGATAATAGAGCGCTTGATGGCCACGGTTGTCTGTGATGGAGCCAACCGCTCCTACGCCGAACGGGTGGTGGAGCGTGAGTTCAATGTGCGATATAACCTCTATGTGGAGCAGTCCAGCACCTACAAGGTCGCCTTTGTGGGCCCGGACAAGCTTCCGGGTGAGCGAACGGTCTTCGCGATGACCGGTGAACAGATCACGAGCACGCGTAAGCCGAAGGGTACGGGTCTGCTTCCTTGGGGTTCCACCTGGCATGCCGATCACGACGTGCTTTGGGTGAACATGCGGACGCTGGATAGTGATAGCCTTGCCCAGGCAGACCAGCGTCCTGATCGGTTCCTCCAAGCCATGCTGAGCGAGGCCCAGAAAAGCAAGGTGCGCACCCTGGTGATCGACCTACGCGGAGCTGGCGGTCGAGAGTTGGCCATGGCCGAACTCGTGTTCTCCTCCATCGCGAAGACACCGTTCAAGGTACTCGATGGCATGGTGGTGCGCAGCATCGCCCCGCCGGCACCTCGTGCATCCGTGGCAGTGCCCGAAGAATTCTATGCCACCACCAACTCGCGTTTCTTGCTCGCGGGCCAGGGCGATTACAGACTGCCCGAGACCGATAGCCGCCTCTCTGAGCCCCTACCCATGACCAAAGCTTTCAGTGGCAAGTTGTACGTGCTTTGCGACGGGTACACACGCGATGCGGCGGGCGCATTAGTGATGATGGTGCGCCGCACCAAGCGAGGACGCGTGGTAGGCGAGGAGACGGGGTCGAACGCGTTCGGCTTCACCGGTGGGCCGCGATGGACCATCACGGCTCCGGGTTCTGGCCTACGCTTCCAAGTGCCACTCTTGAAGTACATCCCCGCAGGACGTGGCGAGGGTCCTATGGATCGTGGCGAGCAGCCTAACCACCAAGCCTATCAGACAGCGGCTGGTGTAGTGCGTGGCCAGGATAGGATCAGATCCTCGCTGCTTGAAATGATCAAGGAGTTGGAATGATCGGAAAGGCCATAGGAGCTTTAGGTCTGCTCTTCCTCTTCAGCTGTGGGCAAGGAACAGGAACGCCTGCCATGGAAGCGGGTTGGTCCAGCGTGCCGAACGCTTACGCGCGTTACTTCGAATTGCAGGTACGGGGTGCGGAGCGTCGGTTGGTGGTCTTCGGCCCCGAAGGGCGTACGGATACCGTGGGGAAGTACCGTTTCCGCGGCCCTGCGGATGGACAGGGCGCGTTGTTCCCGCCCACCGATCGCACAGTGGTATTGAGCACCACGCATCTGCCCTATTTCAGTGCATTGGATGCGGTGGATCGCGTGGTGGGCACCGCACACACCGCCCAGGTCCGTGATCCACATTTCAGCGATGCGGTGCGCGCAGGAAAGACGAAAGAGGTGGCACGTGCGGACGGTGTGGACCGTGAGGTGCTGATGGCCTTGGATCCGCAAGTGATCTTCGATCATCCATTCGGGAGCGAACAACGGAAAGCGATCACGACCATCCCAGTGGTGAACGTGACGGAATACCTCGAACAGCATCCACTGGGTCGCGCCGAATGGTTGCGATTCTTCGGGATGCTGCTGGGCAAGGAAGACCGGGCGGACAGCCTTTTCGCCGCGATCACGCATCGTTACGAATTCGTGCGTGGCACCAAGGCACATTTGCCTTCCTTGCCGACCGTGTTGTTCGCGAGCCATTGGGAAGGTGTCTGGTTCGTTCCTCCCGGCAATAGCTACATGGCCACCTTGATCGCTGATGCGGGTGCGCGCTATGTCTACGCGGACTCCATGGCCAACGGCAACATCGCATTGCCTTTGGAGCGCTTGTTGATCCAAGGCGATACCATCGATCATATCGGCGTGCTGCTGGCTTATCCCGGCCGCGTGGACAAGGCGGTGCTCGCTGGCGGCGATACGCGCGTGATGGCGTTGGGATCCGTACGGAATGGTGCTTTCGTTGGGAACAGCGCGACCAGCGACCTCTTCGGACAGGCCTTGTTGGAACCCGATGTGGTCTTGCGCGACCTCCGGTGCATCTTCCACCCGGGCACTTGCACGGGGCGGACAGGCACCTACTTCAAGGCGCTGCCTTAGATCGGCACACCTGCTCGGCGATACACGAACCCCATGAGCCAGGCCGGTCCGATCATCAGGAATTGGAGGTCGTCCAAGAAGCTGGGTTTCTTCCCTTCCACCTTGTGCCCGTAGAACTGGCCGATCCAAGCGGCCACGAAAAGCACGACACAGATCGCCCACAACGGCCAAGGGGCGTGAACGTCGAGGTAGTTGCACACCGCCAGGCAAAGGGCGCTCCAAAGCATCATGCCAATGGCGATGGTG
>DAOORM010000143.1:0-5901 GCA_035389265.1 Flavobacteriales bacterium
CTTTCATGGTCCTGGACATCGACGAACTCACCACCGCAGCTTCGGACCTGGCCCAACTTCCGATACCTCCGTTCACCAGCGGTGCGACATTGACATTACCCGAAGAGGTGTACAAAGCGGGCACCATCGGCTTCACTGGCAATTTCACGGGGTTCCTGCGGGCATTCACTGCGTACGGCAGCACGACCACCGCGCTCGGCGTGCTCAATACCGACATCAGCTACGAACGGGATACGATCAGTGATGTCTTCACCATCGCCGGACGTGTGAACTCTCCCGGATTCGACATCGGACCACTGGCCGGAACAAGCACCTTCGGAGCATTGGCCGCGAACATGCGGATCAAAGCGCGCGGTCGTTCGATCAATTCCATGCAGGCCGACCTCGAAGGCGATCTGCCCTTGCTCACGGTGAACGGCCGCAGTATATCGGGCATCACCACGAAAGGTCGGTTGGAGCGTGATCTCTTCAACGGAGAGCTTACCACCACCGATGAGAACCTGAAACTGCATTTCAAAGGACTCGCAGACTTCAGGGGGCGCTGGCCGCAGGTCGACTTCAAGGCCGAACTTGAACACATGGACCTGCATGCGCTGGGCTTCGTGGATGCTCCAGGCTACAATTCCCTGAAGATGGACATCGCTGCTGCCGGGCGTTTCTCGCCTGACAGTCTCCTCGGATCAATCGTCGCGAAAGACGTGTCGTACTGCGAAGGAGCAGATGACCATGAGCTCGGTGACATTACCCTTCGGAGCGGTCGCGAGGCAGGGCAGAACATCGTGGAGTTGCAGGCCGACTTCGCTTCAGCAAGGGTAGAAGGGCGCTTTCAACCAACGAAACTGCCGGAACTCGTGGCCAACACGGTGTACAGCATTTTTCCTGCCCTTAGCGACGAGGTGACCTTCGATCACGCTGAACAGCAGTTCTCGTTCTCGGTGGTGACCGGGAACTCGGAAGCCCTCTTGGCTCTGGTGCGACCTGAGCTGCGTATCGCACCAGGTGCGGTGCTGAAGGGTTCCATCGACAGTCGGGTGTTCGATATCGACCTGAGCGCCCGAATACCGCACGTGGAATACCGGGGCTTCACACTGGACAGCGTCGACGTTGTTACGGAGAAGACCTTGGATGTGCTCGCCTTCGCGGTGCGTAGTAGCAAACAATCGCTTTCCGATAGCGTGTGGTTCAGCGGTTCCGAGATCCAAGGGATCGCTTACCAGGATGAAGTGGAACTCACCTTCGGATGGAACGGATCCAACCGCGGAACCAATGGCCGCTTGGAGTTGATCGGCTTGGTGCGCGGCATGCGGTCCATCGATCTGGAACTCCAACCGTCCACCTTGTATTTCGGCCGTGGGAACTGGGTGAACCCGGAGGTGGCTGCCATCACCATCGATTCATCCACCGTGGTGATCGATTCACTGGTCCTCTTCAATGGGAACCAGCGGATCGCGCTGGATGGGGTGCTTTCGAAGGATCCGACGGAAGTGATGACGTTCGCGTTGGACGAGGTGGACCTCGACAACATCACACCTTTGTTGGAGGGGCCGACCATAGGCGGGCGGATCGGTGGCGATGGTCAGGTGTTCGATGTCTACGGCGAGCCGATACTCACTAGTTATCTCTGTGCCGACAGTGTTCGCATCGAGGACAAGCCGGTCGGCGACATCCGTTTCCATGCCGACTGGTCGAAGGAGACCGGTTCCGTGGCCTTGAACGGTGAGCTTACCCGTGGTCCGGTCAAAGCACTCGACTTCATGGGTCGCATGGAGCCGCGCAATGCCAACAAGTTGGATGTAGACCTGGTCTTCGATCGGTTCGATCTCACGTTCATCGAGCCCTATCTGCCCGAAGGCATCAGCGATATCCAAGGACTAGTGACCGGCACGGTGGCAGTGGCGGGCAACCTCGAGCGGCCGATGGTGAACGGAGTGGTGGACCTGAAGGATGCCGGATTGCGGATCGATTACCTCAACACGCTCTACACCTTCAGCAACGAGGTGAAGATCGCCCCGGACATGTTCGCCCTCGACCTCGTGACCTTGCGCGATGAATTGGGGAACACCGCCCGCATCGGTGGCACCATCCTTCACGATGGGCTCAGTGATTGGAACTTCAACGTATGGGGTGACATGAAGAACCTCATGGTCCTCAATACGTCGGTCGCTGACAATGCGCTCTACTACGGCAAGGCCTTCGCGAACGGTGACATCGAAGTGAGCGGGAGCGTGGACCGCTTGGAGATCACCGTGGACGCGAGCACTGGACCGGGCACGGATATCCATTTCCCGGTGGGAGGAAGTACGGAGGTTTCAGATGCAGGTTTCGTCCGGTTCGTATCGAACGATACAGCAGCGTTCGAGGAGCCGGTCGTCGATCTTACGGGTATCGAACTTGACTTGAAGACCCGCGTGACACCCGACGCGCACTTCGAACTCATCTTCGACCCCACCATCGGCGACATCATGGCTGGTCGTGGTCGGGGTGACATCGAGATGAACGTGAGCCAGACCGGCGATTTCCGGATGCGTGGTCAGGTGGAGGTCACTGAAGGCGACTACCTCTTCACCCTGCGCAACGTGGTGAACAAGCGCTTCGAAGTGCTACCGGGCGGGCGCATCACTTGGTATGGCGATCCCTTGGACGCGCAGTTAGACCTCCAGGCCCAGTACCGCGTGCGTGCCCCGCTGTACGACATCATGTTCGAGAAGAACGAGGCTTACAAGAAGCGCGTGCCGGTGGATGTGGTGATGCAATTGCGCGAGGACCTCATGAACCCCGAGATCGGCTTCGAGGTGCGGATGCCCACCGTGGACGAGAACATCCGGACACAAGTGAACAGTGTGCTCAGTACGGAGCAAGAACGTAACCGTCAGGTGTTCTCTCTGATCGTGCTCAATCGGTTCATCCAGCCGCAAAGCCTTGCCGGTAGTGGGGCACCGGCCTCTGGTGGGAATGTGGTTGGTACAACGGGAAGCGAACTGCTCAGCAACCAGTTCAGCAACTGGTTGTCGAAATTGAGTGACGACTTCGATCTTGGAGTGAATTATCGGCCGGGGGATAACATCACACAGGACGAGTTGGAAGTGGCTATGAGCACCCAGTTGCTCAACGAACGGCTGCTGTTGAGCACGAACCTGGGTGTTACCTATGGTGCCTCGTCATCCAATAGCAATGGTGGTTTCATCGGTGACTTCCAATTGGAATACCTGCTCACCCCCGAAGGACGTTTGCGCGCGAAGGCATTCAGCGTGAGCAACGACCGCAACCTGAACCGCTCGGACCAAGCACCCACCACGCAAGGGGCGGGCATCGCTTACCGCGAGGAGTTCTACACTTTGGGTGAATTCTGGCAGAAAGTGAAGAACAACTTCCGACCGGCCAGCAAGAAAAGGCTCTACGACTGATCAGGCCTCGTCCAAGCCCAAATGGTGGCCGAGCTTCCGCTTCTTGGTGAGCAGGTAGTTCCGGTTGTGTACGTTGGCCTGGATCTCGATGGGGAGGTTCTCCACGATCTCCAAACCATAGCCCACAAGGCCGGTGCGTTTCCGCGGGTTGTTGGTGAGCAGCCGCATCTTGCGAACGCCCAAGTCGTGCAGGATCTGGGCCCCCACGCCGTAATCGCGGGCATCCATGTCGAAGCCGAGCATCAGGTTGGCTTCCACCGTGTCGGCCCCTTGCTCCTGGAGCTTGTACGCTTTCAGCTTGTTCAACAGCCCGATACCACGGCCCTCCTGTTGCATGTACACGATCACGCCTTTGCCTTCGCGCTCCACTTGTTGCATGGCGCGGTGCAGCTGCGGACCACAATCGCAACGGCACGAACCGAAGATATCACCGGTAACACAGGAGGAATGCACGCGTACGAGCACCGGCTCTTCCGGCGCCCATGTGCCTTTCACCAAGGCAAGGTGCTCTTCGCCGGTCGTCGTTTGCCGGAAGGCGATCAACTTGAAGTCGCCGTGTTCGGTCGGCAGGTCCACTTCCACCTGCCGCTCCACCAGGCGTTCGGTGCGCATGCGGTAGGCCACCAGATCCTCGATGCTGACGAGCTTCAGATCGAACTGCTTCGCGATCTCCTGTAGCTGCGGCAGTCGGGCCATACTGCCATCATCGTTCAGGATCTCCACGATCAGGCCAGCGGGTTCAAGCCCGGCCAGGCGGGCCAGGTCAACTGCCGCTTCGGTATGGCCGGTCCGACGGAGAACACCGCCATTGCGTGCTTTTAGCGGGAAGATGTGACCGGGTCGGGCCAGGTCCTCCGCCTTGGTGTTCGGTTCGATGAGGGCAAGCATGGTCTGGGAACGATCCCAAGCACTGATGCCGGTGGTGGTGCCGCGCCCTTTCACATCCACGCTCACGGTGAAAGGCGTCTCGTGCAGGGCGGTGTTGTCGCTCACCATCAGGCCAAGGCCGAGTTCTTCGCACCGGTCCTCCGTCAATGGTGCGCAGATCAGACCGCGTCCATGTTTCGCCATGAAGTTGATGACTTCCGGCGTGGCGTTGCGGGCCGCGGTCACGAAGTCGCCCTCGTTCTCGCGGTCCTCATCATCCACCACGATGACCACTTTGCCGGCTTTTATGTCGGCGATCGCGGCCTCGATGGTGTCGAAGGTGTTCCTCATCCTGTGCGGTTGAGGCGCAAAGGTAGGGCACCATGCACCGCCAGAAGGACCTAGCCCTTGCCAGTGCCGTTGCCTGACAGGAGCAATTGTTCCAGGTCGGCAGCGCTGCGGTCCCAGTTGAACCGATCGCGTACGAAATCGTAACCAGCCTGTGCCAACCGGTCCCGCTCACCAGGGTCGCCTAGAAGTCGCAGGATATGGGTGGCGTAGTCCTCGGGGGTCTGACCGATCAGAATGCTCTTTCCTGGCTCGGCGCGTACGGCGTTGTTGGCCAGTGCACTGGTGATGCAAGGCATCCGCATGGCCATGGCCTCGAGCAATTTGTTCTGCAATCCGGTACCGATCTGCATCGGTGCGATGAAGATGTGCGCAGCCGCGTAGCTGTTTCGGATGTCCTTCACCCAGCCGCTCACCTCCACCATGGGATCCCGCTTTGCCAAGTCCTTAACCTCCGGGCTGGGGTCCACCCCGGAGATGAGCAAGGTGGTGCCTGGCCGTTGCTGGCGCACGATGGGCAGTACCTTCTGCACCAGGAACACCACGCTATCGATGTTGGGCGGGTAGTTCATGTTGCCCGTGAACACCAGGTCGTATTTCTTCTCTTGTTCGCGTGGGGAGAAGTGGTCGGTGTCCACACCGTTAGGGATCACCGCGACCCGATCACGCAAGGGATGGTAGATGTACTCCCGGTCCTGCGCACTGATGATCACCGTGTGGTCGAATAGGTCGAACATGAGGTTCTCATACCGGATCAGGCGCCGCGTTTCCGTTTGGAACAAGGGGCGCAGGTGCACAGGAGCATTGCGGGTGCGGCGTTCCATCCCTTTGGACAAGGTGTCCATATAGTCCAGGGTTTTGGCCAGGGTGGGATGGGACCTCACGTACTCCGTCGTGCGCACAAGTTGGCAAAGCACATGGTCCGGCTGGTGATCCCGGATCACACGATCGATGGCGCGTTGGGCGGCGGCATGATGGAAGTAGGCCACTTGGAAGGGGAGGCGTGCGAAAAGCGCGGAACCCAGCTTCAAGAGGATGCGCCAGCGCGGGATGCGCACCACCTCGATATGCGAGCAGAAGGCGCGCAGGTGGGCGATATGCTCGGGGTCCGTGGGGCCATCGCTCAAGCAACAAAGGATGATCTCATGCCTACGGGCAAGGCGGGCCATCAGGTGGTAAGCACGCAGCTTATCCCCCTTCTCCAGTGGGTATGGCACACGCGAGAGCAGGACGAGCAACTTCATACCGAACGCAATCGCACATAGAGGTCAACGAGGTCTTT
>DAOORM010000144.1:0-5897 GCA_035389265.1 Flavobacteriales bacterium
GAACTCCCGCTGATCACCGCCACCTTGATGGACTACATCGACGGCACGGCCAACGACGATCCCGAGCAGGTGCGCCGCGCCTTCCATCCGGACTTCAACCTGTACACCGTGAACGATGCGGACAGCTTGGTGGTGCGCTCCGGTGCCAAGTACATCAATGGCATCAAGGTGGGCGAGAAGAACAACCGCCAGGGAAGGATCATCTCCATCGACGTGGAAGGCAACGCCGCCATGGCGAAGGCGGAGATCGCGGTGCCGGGTTGGCGGATCTTCACCGACTACTTCCTGCTCCTGAAGTACGAAGGCGCGTGGAGGATCGTTCAGAAGAGCTACAGTTGGCGGGGGTGGCCGAAGGAGGAGAAGTGATCACTCAAGGCCGGTAGCTCGACCATTCCAGTTTCAGGTGGGTTGGGCTCGTCCACTGCGATCCCAATGGAGGCAGCATTATTCGTGGTGTACGCGTCTTCTTGTCAAAACCACCACGTCATGCGCACCCCGATGGCCATCCTCGTGCTCCTGCCCACGCTTGTAGGCGCACAGGTCGATTACTTCGCCAACGACCCCGTATGGCGGGTAAGGTCGGAATGCAACCTTCAAGGCGGGATCGGTCTACCATGCATCAGTACGGATGATCATCAGTACATGCTTGCAGGGGACACGGTCATCCAGGGCAACATCTATAAGCGCACATTGCGGTCAGGAAGTACTTCAGGTGTTTGGCAAGGACCTTTGCCCGCATCACCCGATTGCATCAACTACTTAACGTACGGCCCGGAACTCAGCACGCCCATCCGGCAAGAAGGGCGGGCACTCTATGTCTGGAACGGCGATGCGGACGAGTTGCTGTTCGACTTCGACCTGGAAGTGGGCGATATGCTTCCGACCTCGTTCAACAACTACGATGAGAGCATGGAAGTGACGGACCTGGACAGCATCCAGTTGAATGGCGAATGGCGTCGTGTATTCACGGTCAGTGGTACCGCATCGCATACGATCGTTGAGGGGGTCGGATCCGATCGAGGCCTCTTCGAGCCGATCGGCGGCATCTTGGAGTGCAGCCACGACTTGGAGTGCTACAGCCTCAACGGCGAGTCTGTGTACCCTGGACCGGAGTGCAACATCATCATGGCGATCGCGGGATCCGAGGAACCACGCATCGACATCCGTTTCGATGCGAGCAGTGCGTTGCTAACCGTGGTGATGCCCGGCGGCTCAGTGGCCATGCCAGTTGATGTGCTGGACGTGAATGGGCGCCTGTGCCTTCAAACGCGGCTCAATGCCACGGGAGGTCAGATCGATCTTGCTTCACTCGCCAGCGGAACGTACATGGTGCGGATCGGCGAGCGCACGGAGCGTTTGGTGGTGGCTCGTTACTGAGGCGCGAGCCTAAGAACCGACGCATTGCGGGGCACCGTGGTCGATGCTTGATCGGTCCTTCCATCATGGTGATCGACCTTTCAACGAAGATGCTGTGCGCTCATGAAGGAGTGCATCTAGCTTCGTGCACCATTCCACCTCCCCATGCAGTGTATCCTCGGCGCCAACGGAACCATCGGCCGCGAACTCTCCCAGCTTCTCCCGAAGTACACCAACGCCATCCGGCAGGTCGGTCGCAACCCACGCAAGGTGAATGCCAGCGATGAGACGGTCACCGCCGACCTGCTCGATGCGCAAGCCGTGGCCAAGGCCGTGCAAGGCTGCGACGTGGCCTACCTCGTGGCTGGCCTGAAGTACGACACCAAGGTCTGGCAGGAGCAATGGCCCAAGGTGATGCGCCACACCATCGACGCCTGCAAGCGCCACGGCACCAAGCTCGTCTTTTTCGACAACGTCTATGCGTACGGGAAGGTCGACGGCCCCATGACCGAGGACACGCCTTACGCGCCGTGTAGCAAGAAGGGCGAAGTACGCGCCCGCATCGCCACCACCTTGATGGACGAGGTGAAGCGCGGTGAACTCCAAGCCATGATCGTGCGCGCGGCCGACTTCTACGGACCGGGTGCCACGCTCAGCCTCACGCATTCCACCGTCACCGAGCGCTTGAAGGCCGGCAAGACCCCGCAATGGGTGGGCAACGCCAAGGCCACGCACACCTTCACCTACACGCCCGATGCCGGTCGGAGCGTAGCCGTACTCGGCAACACCGCCAGCGCCTATGGCCAGGTGTGGCACGCCCTCACCAGCAAGGAGGCCATGAGCGGCGAAGCCTACGTCCGCCTGGCCTGTGAACTCGCCGGCAAGCCATACGGAATCCAAGTGGCGCCCCGTTGGATGCTTAGTATCATGGGCCTCTTCGTACCCGTGCTCCGCGAGAACATGGAGATGATGTACCAGTTCGAGCACGACTACCGCTTCGACAGCAGCAAGGTGGAACGGGCCTTCCAGTTGAGCGCAACGTCGTACAAGGACGGGATCGCGGCGGCGTTGAAGGGGTGAGGCTCGCTTATGGTATGGAGCCGAACATCAAGTGGTGCGAACCAAGGCAGCAAGTCGTGTAGCTTGCCACATGCTCCGATGGTTCCCACATGCTCCGCTCGTTCCGCTGCTGCTCCTGTTCCTGGCGGCCTGTGGACCATCGGAACCTTCACCGCGGGAGGGACGTGTCGCACGTCGAGCCGATGAGCGCAGTTCCAGAACGGATAGCGCCGACCAGATCAGCCAGTACATCCGCTGCATCTTCCAGGATCGCGATGGCGCGCTCTGGTTCGGCACCACCACGGATGGGGTGGTGCGATACGACGGCCGATCGCTGGAGTACTTCAACGCGTCGAACGGATTCGGCAGCGATTGGGTGAACGCCATCGCCCAGGATATAATGGGCGACATCTGGTTCGCTACACGCGATGGCGCTGTGCGCTACGACGGGAATATGTTCGTGCGGTATACCACCAAGGATGGGCTGGCCAGTGACCACATCTGGAGCCTATTGGTGGATCGCAATGGTGAAGTGTGGTTCGGCACCTACGAAGGCGTCACCCGGTCCGACGGCCGCACCTTCAGCCCGTTCACGCTTCCGGCCGCCGACCTCTCGGCCCATCCGTACCATGAAGACGCCAACTTGGTGAACGCGATCGTCGAGGACCGGGCAGGTACGGTCTGGTTCGCGACCAAGGGTGGCGCGTATCGATACACGGGATCGACACTCACCCACCTTGCGAAAAGCGACGGGCTGTGCGATGACTTCGTGAACACCCTGCTCGAGGATCGTGATGGCCGAATGTGGTTCGGCACCCAGTTCGGTGGCCTCTGTTCCTATGACGGCAACGTGTTCACCGCTTTCACGCACGAGGATTGGGATGGTGAGAACATCGGAACGCTCTACCAGGATGCGAACGGCACCCTCTGGATCGGCGAACGCGCCAACGGATTGTGCAACTACGACACCCGCGACTTGCGCTGTTTCGATGCGACCGATGGTGAAGGCATCCGGGTGGTCTTCTGCATGCTCGAGGATGATCAAGGACGCTTGTGGGTGGGCACGGGTGAAGGGCTGTACCGCTACGAGGGCGGGCGGTTCGTGAACATCACGAAGGCGCAGTTGCTGTGAGTGGAACTGACGGAGCGAATTCATTCGCACGCTAGTCGCGTGCGAACGCGCTGCAATGAGACACAGGGGTTGAAGCATGTTCCGCTATGCTTACGAAAAAGGGACCCTCGCGGATCCCTTCTTCATCGCAGACGGAGGTGGTCAGTTCATCTCGTACACCGCCTTGAAGGTGGCGGCGAAGTCCTTCATGTCCGTGGGTGTTGTGTTGTGCGCATTGCGTTGCACACCGGCAAGCACATGGCCCTCGTTCATGCATTTCACGAATTCCATCATACGCTCGGTCAAGCTCGCACCAGCGCCTGCCTGCATCATGCCTTGGGCCGCTTGTTCATAGGGGAACTCCACGTAGTTGATCTCCGGCTTACCGATCGCAGCACCCAGGATCGCCGAGGCTTCAGTGTAGGTAAGGTCGCGAGGCCCGAGCACGCTCTCTACGCTCTTGCCATGGAAGTCGAGTGCGAGCAGGTGTTGCAAGGCCTTGGCACCAATGTCGCGCGTGGCCACCATCGGGATCTTCAGGTCGGCTTTCACCGGAGTACCCATGATGCCCATGTGCTTGACAATGCCGACCTGTCCCAGGGTGTTCTCCATGAAGTAGGACGCACGCAGGTGTAGCACATCGAGTCCTTCGATGGAATTCATGGCCTGTTCCATGTGATAGAGACCGTTGACCACGCCATTGCCCTCTGGCAGGTTGGCACCAAGACTGCTCAGGGTAACAAGCTTCTTCAGGCCGGCAGCCTTCGCTGCGGAGGCAAAAGCCTCCACCTGTTCGCGCTGTGCAGCGGTGAAGTCCGGCGCGCTCCATTCCACGGCGACCAGGAAGTAGGCCGCGTCAACTCCGGTAAGGGCATCGGTGAGCAGGGCGACGTCGGTGGGTGCGCCTTGGAAGAGGATGGCGCCCTTGTCGGTGAGCTCCTTCGCCTTGGCGGCGTTGCGGCTGACGATGCGAACGGTGTGGCCAGCGGCCAACAGGCCAAGGGCGACGGGCTTGCCGGTGTTTCCGGTGGCGCCTGTGATCAGGTAGGTGCTCATTGTATTCTGGGGTTGTTTGAGTTTTGTCGGGGCCGGAAGTTTCCGGCCCTTACTTACTTCTTCAGGAGTTTGAAGGCATGGTTCCACTGGTTGCGCGCGAAGCCGGGGATGCACCAGAGGATGCACAGGGGCTCGATGGCCCGTGCACTTTCCACGCCGCCCATGTCCTCGCTCTCCCAGCCGAACTGGTCGAGGATCGCGGTAACCTCCGCCTTGGCGTTCGCGTCGTTGCCGCAGATGAACATCGTGGGCTTCACGCCTCCGAAGTCAGGGTTCACCATGAAGGCGTTGCCCACGCTGTTGAAGGCTTTGACGAAGTGGGCCTCCGGGTTCACCTTCTGCAATTGCTCCATCAGGCTTTCCTCAAGCGTGGTGAAGTAGTGCAGCACACCGTTCGTGGGTGGCGCATCCGCGATGGGGTTCGTGGCGTCGATCACGGTCTTGCCCGCGAGGTCGGCGCTGTCGCAAAGGCGGATCGCCGCCTCGGCCGCTGTGCCTTTCGTGGCCAACACGATGACGTCCGCCCATTTCGCAACTTCCTTGTGGCTGCCCACTTTGCCGCCAGGATTCTTGTCCAACCAGTCCGCCACCTTGCTTGCGTCGCGCGTCGCGATCATCACCTGGTGACCATGCTTCAAGGAACCACTGGCTAGCACCTGGCCCACCATGCCGGTTCCGAGGATGCCTACTTTTTTGCTCATGTTCGTCTTGTGTTAGGTTTGTATGTACAAATGACAAAGGCCAAGTTCAGATCTGCTGGTCCAGCATGGAACTGGCCTTCGTAAGGTCCTGTGCCAATGCGGCGCCGTTATCCTTGCCCAACACCTGGGAATACCGGGCGTACATCCTGCCCCAGGCCGCCTTGATCAGCGGCTCCACCTGGAGCGATGCCGGGGTCGGGTACACGCGGCTCAACTTGCCCTCGGTGCTCCTGCTCACCAGGTCGCGCGCCTCCAGTTTATCCAGCATCCGCGTGATGTTGCTGGGGCTCAGCTCCACCTGCCGGGCGATGTCGCCGGCGGTGATGCCAGGGTTGTTGATCACGCTCATGAGGATGAAGGCTTGTGTGGGTACGAGATCCGCTTTGGCGAACTCCTCCTCCGCAAGGCGCGAGATGCTGCGCGCCATGGCGTTCGCCGCATGATAGAGGCAGTTGCAGTAGGGGCTCTTCGGCTCGCTCACGGGGCAAATGTAGGAGCCAATACTTGCATGTGCAAATGACAACGGGAACGGCTTGTACTACACGGACTGACTGCCGCACGACGAACGAGCCCGGCGGGCGATCGCAGCGGTGTTGAAGACGTTGCGGGAGGTG
>DAOORM010000145.1:0-5888 GCA_035389265.1 Flavobacteriales bacterium
GGTGCCAGTTCGCTCAGGTAGGCCGTGCGATCAGCATTCCTCCAATCGCTCACGAGCAGGTTGAAATTGGGGCCTCCGCTGAGCAGCAGATGCTTCCCGAGGTCATAGGTGTAGTGCACGCCGAACCGACCCAGGATGTTCACCGCATCGATCCAACGCGCCTGTTCTTGGACCTGCTCTCCGGTGAGTTCGATGTTCAGGTGACTTCGACCTCCCAGCGGTAGCTCAGAGCCGAATCCATACAGGAAGCCCCAGCGGCCATCATCCTGTGCGGAGGTGGACACGCCGAAGATGTTGTGGAATTGCCGAGTACCCGTGCGTACGGTCAAGGAAAGCGGAAAGATGTCCGTGGTGCTGATGTCCGCGCGATGGTAACCTCTTCGCGTGATACTGAGCAGGCCGATGCTGGTCCCTGTGATGGTATCGCTGAGATTGACCACGCCGATCTGCCAGCCTTCGCACCGCGTAGCGTAGTTCACGCTACCGACTTGTCCGCCCTTCGCTGTGCCGCTCACCGCGTTCACACCGAAGGAGAACTGCCCGCCTTCCAACTCATGCGCGTAGTTGAGACCGAAGCCCACCTGGCCCGCATTCACCTTGCCGGGCACCACGTTCACGCCGAACGAGAATTGACCTCCCGTGACATCGTGCGCGTAGTTGGCTCCGAAACCCACCTGGCCCCCGCTCACATCCTCGGATACCACGTTCAACCCGAAGGACACCTGGCCACCAGAAACATGCCTCGCATAGTTGGCCCCAAAACCGACCTGACCACCGCCCACGGAATCCAGCGCCACGTTGACACCGCCTGCGACCTGCGCCCCGCTCACCTGCCGGCCGATGTTCACTCCGCCCGCGATCTGGGCCTTCTTCACATCCTTGGGTGTCACATTCACAGCGCCCGCGATCTGGGTACCGTCCACATCCTGTGTCGCCACGTTACACCCTCCGGCGATCTACACACCGGTCAACCCGCCCTTCACCACGTTGGCGCCACCGGCGATCTGCACTCCCGCCAACGTGTCCCACACGGCATTGCCGAATCCTGCGATCTGGACCCCTTCCAGCGTGCGCATGGTGTGATTGATGGTGCCTGCGATCTGTACACCTTTCGTGTTCCGACCAACGAGGTTCGTGAAGCCTGCGATCTGCAGACCCTCCACGTCATGGCTTTCGATGTTCGCCACGCCCCCCAATTCGAATCCCTTCAACCCACGCGAATAACCTGCGAGCACGTTGAAGGAGAAGTTGTTGACGGCCACGGGGGCGATGTCCTTGTTGCTGCTCACGTTGGGGACGAAGGTGATCTGCCACTTCCGGTGCTCGACGATATCGAGGTTCGCGGCCAGGTCGAACTGGTTGTTCGGGACCAGCAAACGGGCCACCCCAAGGTCTTCCACACCACAGCGATCATAGAGGCATATCGGATCGACAGGTTCCAACACGGCGCGTTTCCGCAACGCAAGACGGGGCATCACCCCATCGCGTCCGACGTAGACCACCGTGTCATGGTACTCTCTCCGCATCACGAGCAGGGCTGTGCGGTCGCGCTCGCCACCGACATCGAGTGCGAAGGTGCCCAGTGCATCGGAGGACGTCGCGCGCTTTCCATCGACCTCATGCACCGAGGCTTGCGCCACTGGACCACCGGTCTTCGCATCGTAGATGGCTCCGGTGATGATGAACTTCCTGCGTACCCCACCCTGGTCGAGGAGGATGATGTGGTTGCCGGTCTCCTTCAACTCGAAGCGTGGGCCTATCAATCCGCGAAGGACGGACTCCACAGTTCCATTCGCGGTGACGTTCACCAGACTGTCTCCGTTGATCGCTGCAGCGTTGTAGCTCAACTTGAATTCTCCGTCCAGTGCGATGAGTGAAAGCGCCTCTGACAGGCGCACACGTTGGGCATCCACACGCACGGTACGCTTGAGTATCGGCTGCCCCATGGCCATGACGGGCAGGAACACCGCCAATACCAACCATGTAGGGCGCTTAACAACCCTTGCCATCGAGCAGGTAGGTTCCGGGGGCTCCTTGAGTAAGGGTGAGTCGGTACGTATCCGCGATCACACGCAGGATGTAATCGACCGGTTCATCCTCGAAAGTGGCCGTGAGCGTGCACCCCTTAAGGCCTTCATGGGCCAACTCGACCTTCACATTGAATAGCGTCTGCAGCTGCTCCACTACCGCCGTCATCGGTGCTTCGTTGAATTGGATGATCCGATCACCGAATATTTCAGCCGGTGGTGCGGCCAAGCGCTCCAGCAGATGCGCGGTCTTGTTGAACCGTGCGTAACCGCCTGCTTCGAGGATCACGCTATCACCCTCGGCGACGACACGCACCTTGCCATGGCGCACCCGCACCAACACGCTGGACGAAGTATCGAAGGCGCTCACTTCGAAGGCCGTACCGAGCACGGTGACCCTGACATCTCCAGCCTCCACCACGAAGGGCCTTTCCTCGTCACGTTGCACTTCAAAGTAGGCTTCACCGTTCAGGTCGATGTGCCGTTCGTCCTTCATCCGCACGTTCACGCGTGAACCCGGGGAGAGCACCACGCTGCTGTTGTCCTGGAGCACGGTGCGTACATGTTCATTCGATGCCATGAATTCTTCGGGGCGTTGGTTGAACCAGCTACGCACACCGAGGAAGAGACCCGTGAGCACAGCCGCAGCTGCCAACCAGCGGAGGATCGGGCGTTTAGCGCTGATGGGCACCACACGACCACCAGTGCTAGCGGAGGCTTCGTTGATCCGCGTTTCCAGCCGGGTCCACGCTTTGTCCACATCCACCGGCGGCCACGTGGCTTCAGCGCTCAGCTCCCAAAGGGCGCGGAAACGCTCCAGTTCAGTGGCGTTCTCCGGATGCTCCGCCGCCCAGGCCTCCACGGCTTGGCGCTCGGCAGCATCGGCTTCACCACTCAGGTAGCGCGCCAGCTTCTCGCTCGTGTTATGTGTCCCTTCGTCCAATGTGTTCGTCCCTATGACAACGACCCCTTCGAATACCCCTATCCTATCGGTTCAGCCACCACCACAACCAGCCGAGGATGGTCACCGGCATCAGGTCCGCCAACTCCTCGCGCAGGGTCTTCAATGCCTTACCCATCTGGTTCTCAACGGTCTTCACCGAGATGCCCAACCGTTCGGCGATCTCGTGGTACTTCAGCCCTTCGTGCCGGCTCAGCTTGAAGACCTTGCGACGTTCCTCGGGCAACAGCTCGATGGCCGCATTCACCCGTGCGGCGCGCTCTGCATGCTCCTCCTCCGTCCGTTCATCCTCGTCGATGCCATCATCCGCCTCCTCGTTCAGGCTCCTGACCCGCCCCTGCACCTTCACCGCGTTCAAACAACGGTTACGAACCGCTTGGTACAGGTAGGACTTCAACGAGGTGGTCACCTTGGTCTTCTCGCGGTCCATCCAAAGCCGAAAGAAAAGGTCTTGCACCAGGTCTTCCGCCTTGTCCCCATCCTTCACGTACTGCATGGCGAAGGCACACAACGGCCGGTAGTGCGATCGGAACAACACCTCGAAGGCATTGCGGTCACCGGCAGCTATAGGGGCGAAGTCCATGGTGGATAATGGGCCGAAAGTAGAATGAAGCGATCTTCCAAACTGATCACTCGTAGATCAGCGGTCGGTCCAACGTTACAAGCTTTTAGGAGCGCGATCAGCGGATCCATTGCACAGAACCACTCTGCTCCTCGGTCGAACATCTACCGCACTGGTGCCCTGGATCCACCGATCATGCAGATCATGCGTCGGTGTCAACCTTCAAAACCGCCACTTGTCCGTTGCTTACTTCCCCGACATCTTTCACCCAGAAAGGCTGTGCCATCCACTGGTATGTGGTGGCGAATAGTACCAAGAAAGAGGTGATCATGCGTAGTAGCAACACGATGGATCAGAGTTCAATAGTGGGCATCAGATCTGATCCCATTGTAGACAAACGAAGTCCGCAAATAGATGCCTCAGTACACCGGAAGCGTGAAATTTTGTCCTTCGTGGAAGGCCCATGAACGCCGGAATGACCGTTCACGACGCCTTGGAACTGCCGGAAAGACAGGAATTCCCCAATAGATCAGTCCGGACCGACGTTTGACCGGCAAGGTTGCGCCCAATCCGCATCGAACATGGATCTGAACAAATTCACCATCCGCTCCCAGCAGGCCATTCAACAAGCGCAGACCATCGCCACGGGATACGGACAGCAGATGCTCGAGAACGGTCACCTGCTCAAGGGTATCCTGGAAGTGGACCCCGACGTGACACCCTTCCTGCTGAAGAAGCTCAACGTCAACGTGCCCGCTTTGACTCAGGCCCTCGACCGCATCGTACAGGGCTATCCCAAGGTGAGCGGCGGGCAGATCAGCCTATCCCGCTACAGCAGCGATGCGCTCACGAAGGCACTCGCAGCACTGAAGGAATTCGGCGATGAGTTCGGTAGCGTGGAGCACATGCTCATCGGTATCCTCGATAGCGGCGATACGGTGAGCCAATTGCTGAAGGACAACGGTGTCACGAAGAAGGACCTGATCGCTGCCATCAAGGACCTGCGCAAGGGCAGCAAGGTGACCAGCAAGAGCCAGGAGGAGACCTACAACGCACTGAACAAGTTCGCCAAGAACCTCAACCAGCTCGCCAAGGACAACAAGCTCGATCCGGTCATCGGCCGCGACGAAGAGATCCGCCGCGTGCTGCAGATCCTCAGCCGCCGCACCAAGAACAACCCCATCCTGATCGGTGAGCCCGGTGTGGGCAAGACCGCTATCGCCGAAGGCATCGCACAGCGCATCGTCAGCGGCGACATCCCTGAGGACCTCAAGGGCAAGCAGGTGTTCAGCCTCGACATCGCATCACTCATCGCAGGAGCGAAGTACAAGGGCGAGTTCGAGGAGCGTCTCAAGGCCGTGGTGAAGGAGGTGATCAGTGCGGAAGGCAACATCATCCTCTTCATCGACGAGATCCACACGCTGGTGGGCGCGGGCGGTGGCGAAGGCGCCATGGATGCGGCCAATATCCTGAAGCCTGCACTGGCCCGGGGTGAGCTACGCAGCATCGGCGCCACCACGCTCAACGAGTACCAGAAGTACTTCGAAAAGGACAAGGCCTTGGAGCGTCGTTTCCAGAAGGTGATGGTGGACGAGCCTTCCCGCGAGGACGCCATCAGCATCCTGCGCGGCCTGAAGGACAAGTACGAGAGCCACCACAAGGTGTTGATCAAGGACGCCGCGATCATCGCCGCCGTAGAACTCAGCACACGCTACATCGCCGATCGTTTCCTGCCGGACAAGGCCATCGACCTGATCGACGAGGCCGCCAGCAAATTGCGCATGGAGATCAACTCCAAGCCCGAGGAGCTCGACGAGATCGACCGCCGCATCCTGCAGCTGGAGATCGAGCGCGAGGCCATCAAGCGCGAGAACGACGAGATCAAGCTGGACGAATTGAACAAGGAACTCGCGGAACTGAGCGGGCAACGAGACGGCTTCAAGGCACGCTGGGAAAGCGAGCGCGCGTTGGTGGAGCGCATCAACAGCGCCAAGGACCAGATCGAGGACTTGAAGCACCAGGCCGCGCAGTACGAGCGCGAGGGCGACTTCGGCAAGGTGGCCGAGATCCGCTATGGCCGGATCCAGGAGACCGAGAAGGAACTCGCCACCGCGAAGGAAGAACTGATCACCATGCAGGCCGACAGCAAGATGATCAAGGAGGAAGTGGATGTGGAGGAGATCGCCGCCGTGGTGAGCCGATGGACCGGCGTGCCGGTAACGCGCATGCTCGAAGCCGAACGCACCAAATTGCTGAAGCTGGAAGACGAACTGCACAAGCGCGTGATCGGTCAGGACGAAGCCGTGCGCGCGGTGGCTGATGCCGTGCGCCGCAACCG
>DAOORM010000146.1:0-5882 GCA_035389265.1 Flavobacteriales bacterium
ATGGAGCCCCGAAAGCGGTACCAGCGCCTGTGGCCACCCCGTCACCTGCAGTTTCCGCTCCCGCAGCTTCTGGCCCTGTGGAACGCACGGGACCCAGCGGAAAGTTCTACTCCCCCTTGGTGCGCAACATCGCCCAGAACGAAGGGGTCTCGCTCCAAGAGCTGGAAGCGATATCAGGTTCCGGCCAAGGTGGACGGGTCACCAAGAAGGACATCCTGGACTACCTGCCCAACCGGGGCGCTCAAGGTGCAACCACGACCACCGAACGCCCCGCAGCTACTGCTCCTGCATCAGCAGCAGCACCTGCACCGGTTGCCAAAGCCGAACCCCAAGCACCGAAGGTGGTCGCTGGCGAAGGCGAAGAGATCATCGAGATGGACCGCATGCGCAGGTTGATCTCCGACCACATGGTCATGAGCAAGCGCACCAGCCCGCACGTGACCAGCTTCGTGGAGGCCGACGTGACCAACCTGGTGATGTGGCGCGAAAAGGTGAAGAAGGCCTTCGAGCAGCGCGAAGGCGAGAAGATCACCTTCACCCCCATCTTCATCATGGCTATTGTACAGGCCATCAAGGAGATGCCGATGATCAACGTGCAGGTGGACGGATACAACATCATCAAGAAAAAAGATATCAACATCGGCATGGCCGCCGCACTACCCAGCGGTAACCTGATCGTGCCGGTGATCAAGAACGCCGACATGCTCAACCTGGTGGGCATCACCAAGAAGGTGAACGACCTGGCCAACCGGGCCCGTGCGGGCAAACTGCAACCCGATGAGATCCAGGGCGGTACGTACACCGTGACCAATGTGGGCACCTTCGGCAACGTGCTGGGCACCCCGGTGATCAACCAACCCCAGGTGGCCATCATGGCCACCGGAGCCATCCGGAAGAAACCGGCCGTGATCGAGACCCCGCAAGGCGACCTGATCGGCATCCGGCACATGATGTTCCTGAGCCACAGCTACGACCACCGCGTGGTGGATGGGGCCCTGGGAGGCAAGTTCGTGCGCCGGGTGGCCGACATCCTCGAAGGTTGGTCTGTGGACCAGAGCTTCTGAACAATGCCCTTCCTAGCTCGCGGAAAATTCTACATTTAGCCGCTCTATCCGCCCTGAACGAAAGCGCTTTGAAATGAAGTACGGCTACGCTGCCATCACCGCCCTTCTCCTGGGCATCGTGAGTGGGCCTATTCTGGCCCAAGGAGATAACACCTCCTTCAATTGGAAGTTCGAAGAAGCCTCCAAACTGATGGAGGAGAAATTCTACAACCAAGCTGCCGACATCTGGAGCCAGCTCTTGGCCACGGACACGGAGAACGCCAACCTGAACTACAAGCTCGGGGCTTCGTACTTCAACTCTTACAACCAGAAGGCCAAAGCGTTACCCTACCTCGAGCGCGCCGCTGCGTTGCGCACCAGCAACTTCGGAGGGTTCAACACCGCGGGTTACGACCCGTTTGATCCGCGTGAGCGCAATGCACCACCCGAGGTGGACTACTACCTCGGCCGGGCCTACCACTTGAACAACGAGTTCGACAAGGCCGATGTCGCTTACCAGAAATTCCTGGACAACTCCGACCCGAAGCACGAACTGCGCGACATGGCCAGCCGTGGCAAAGAACAAACGGCCAATGCGCGCGTGCTCCAAGGTTCGCCCATGAACTACGAGATCTCCAACGTGGGTCAGGTGATCAACTGGGCGGGTCCGGACTTCAGCCCGGTGCTCAGTGTTGATGGGAACGCCCTCTTCTATACCAGCCGTCGTGTGCGTCCGGATAGCTCCAACAGCGCGGTCATCGACCCCATCGCCGGGCAGCCTTACGAGAACGTGTACGTGAGCTATAAGGACCGCGAAGGCAACTGGCAGAAGCCTGAAGTGCTCAACATCAACCCAGCAGTGGGCCACCTCGCGACCATCAACGTGGCGGCCGATGGTCAGACCTTGTTCGTCTACCGCGATGATGGCGGCGATGGGAACATCTACGAAAGTAAGCTCGTGGGTGAGATCTGGAGCGATCCCGTTCTCATGGGCAGCGACATCAATTCCAAGGCTTGGGAGACCCACGGTGCATTGTCCGCGGACGGCAACACCTTCTACTTCGTGAGCGATCGCAAGGACGGTATCGGTGGCCGCGACATCTACCGTGTGGTGCGCCTCCCGAACGGCGAATGGAGCAAATCGCAGAACCTGAGCCCGGTGATCAACACCCGCTACGATGAGGATGGTCCTTTCATCCACCCCAACGGCCGCACGCTCTACTTCAGTTCGAAGGGTCACAACTCCATGGGCGGCTTCGACATCTTTTACACGGAAATGAACGACGATGGCACTTGGACAGCACCGAAGAACCTAGGCGCCCCCCTCAACACCACGGATGACGATGTGTTCTTCGTCACTACTGCTGATGGTCGTCGTGGCTACTTCAGCTCCGACAAGAACAGCGGATACGGCGAGAAGGACATCTACTTCGTGGACCTGCCCACGGAAATGGAAGCCGAAGGCCTCACCGTATTGAAGGGCTACATCATCCCTGCTGCTGGCGAGGAACTTCCACCTTCAACCATCCTGTACGTTACGGACAAGGCCACCGGCGAAGTGAAGAGCTACAAGCCTCGCCAACGCGATGGTGTCTATGTGGCCATCCTGCCGCCGTGCAAAGAGTACAACCTCGACTACCGGGTGAACGACAAGACCGTTCACACGGAAGACATCTTCGTGGAATGCGAGAGCAGCTACCAGGAGATCAACAAGGAGATCTACCTGAGCCCTGTATCACTGGCCGGCCCTGCAAGCATCGTGGACCTGCCGAAGGGTGCGCCTCCCGGAAAGAAGGAGAAGGGCGAAACGGTGAAGCCGATCGCAGGCAAGGAGCTCGATCCTTCCGGCAAGGAGAAGGCGTTGACCGATGCCGAGGTGAAGGAGAAAGGCACCAAGCGTACCACACCGGATGCGAGCTACGCGGATGAGTTCACCAAGTTCTACGTGTACAACGCCAAGGACATTGACCAGAACGACCAGCGGTGGAAGGAGTTCGTGGATGTGGTGGTCGGCCTGATCGACAAGAACGGAAAGGCCAATGTGGTGATCGAGGCCAGTGCCTCCAAGGTCCCCACGAAGACCTACGGCACCAACGAGGTGCTCAGCCGCAAGCGCATGGAGGATGCCCGCGCACGCCTGCTCGAGGCGGTGAAGGCACGAGGCAAGGACGAGACCAAATTGTACCTCGAAGCCGTGAACAGTTTGGTGCAAGGCCCGCGCTACGCTGGAGACTACCAGAACACGGAGAAGTACGGCAAGTTCCAGTACGCCAAGTTGAAGGTGCGCTAGGTCAACGGATCGTTCAAAGTTCAAGGAGCCCTGGATCATCATCCGGGGCTCTTTCATTCTACTTTTCGCCGATGCCCATTACCCTTTCACGCCCCCTCGCCTTCTTCGATCTGGAGACCACCGGCACGCGCATCGGCAAGGACCGCATCGTGCAGATCGGCATCGTGAGGCTCCAGCCCGATGGCACACGGGAGAACTACCAGACCTTGGTGAACCCGGAGATGGCCATTCCCCCGGAAGCCACCGCGGTACATGGCATCACCGATGCAGCGGTGGCCGATGCACCGACGCTCGAAGTCGTAGCCCGCGATGTGCTCGACGAACTCGCCGGGTGCGACCTCAGCGGCTTCAACGTCATGCGTTTCGACATCCCCTTCCTGACCGAGGAACTGCACCGGGTTGGCTACGAATGGAACACGGCCAGCCTGCGTGTGGTGGATGTGCAGCGGATCTTCCACAAGATGGAACCACGCGACCTTAGCGCCGCGTTGCGGTTCTATTGTGGGAAGGAACACGCGGGCGCGCATGATGCACTGGCCGATGTGGAGGCGACCGCGGATGTACTGCTGGCTCAACTCGAAAGATACCCGGATGCCTTGCAGGGCGATGTAGGCTTCCTCGGTGAATTCAGCGGTGATCGACAGCGCAGCCCGGATGCCGCAGGCAAGTTGAAGTTCGATGAAAAGGGCGCCATCTGCCTTTCCTTCGGGAAGTATGCAGGTTGGCCCTTGGAGACCATTGGCCGCAACGACCCTGGCTACCTGCAATGGCTGATGACCAAGGCGGAATTACCCGGCAGCACCCTCGCCATCATGCGCGATGTACTGGCGAGTGCGTGATCATGCGACAAGGCATTTACCTCCCATTGATCGAACGCGCCTACCCCTACCCCTGCACCTTGCAACCCTGAACCATGAAGATCATCTGCATCGGACGCAACTACGGCGAGCACGCCAAAGAACTCGGCAACGCCATTCCTGAAGAGCCGGTCGTGTTCATGAAACCACCCAGTGCGATGATCCCGTTACCTGGCCCCATCACGCTGCCTTCCTTCAGCGACGATGTACACCACGAGGTCGAGCTGGTCTATGAGATCGGCAGGAAGGGAGGCAAGGCCATCGCCGACAAAGTGACGCTAGGACTTGATCTGACGGCGCGCGACGTACAACAAGAACTAAAGGCCAAAGGGCTTCCATGGGAGAAGGCCAAAGCGTTCGACGGTTCGGTGTACGTGGCGGAACTCCGGCCGGCGATGGACTCATTCCCGAAAGGGCACCACATCGAGTTCCTCTTGAAGAAGAACGGACACGTGGTGCAGGGCGGTCACAGTGCCCAAATGCTCTTCGATGTGGACAGCCTGATCGCCCATGTGGAACGCTACATGAGGCTGGATGCCGGTGATCTACTATTCACCGGAACGCCATCGGGCGTTGGGCGATTAGCGCCCGGTGACCGGCTGGAAGGATACCTATTGGGAGAATTGCTGTTCGATCTGGCCGTGGAGGCCGCGTCATCCGCTGGCTAGGATACCTTTGCAGCCATTCCTCGTGAACGCATGACCAAGATCGTCCAAGTCGGTAACATCGCCTGCGGCAGCGACCAGCTCTTCCTCATCTCCGGTCCATGCGTGATCGAAACCGAGGACGTGATGTTGCGTACTGCCGAGAAGCTCAAGGAAGTGAGCGAACGCATGAAGGTGCCCGTGATCTACAAGAGCAGCTTCACCAAGGACAACCGTAGCAGCGTGGACTTCTACCAAGGCCCGGGCTTGGACGAAGGCCTGAAGGTCCTCGCCCGCATCAAGAAGGACTTTGGCTTCCCCATCCTCACCGACATCCACTACCCCAGCCAGGCCAAGCCCGCCGCTGAAGTGGTGGATGTGCTACAGATCCCGGCCTACCTGGTGATGCAGACCACACTGGTCACCGAGGCCGCGAGGACAGGCGCCGTCATCAACTTGAAGCACGCCCAATTCCTCGCGCCGGACAACATGACCAAGCCTGCCGAGAAGTGCGTGAGCGTGGGGAACGACAAGATCATCCTCACCGAGCGCGGCTACACCTTCGGATACAACGACCTGGTGGTGGACCCACGTGCCTTCTACCACATGCGGAAGACGGGCTACCCCGTGGTGTTCGACATCACGCACAGCATCCGCAAGTACGGCATCCCCAGTGCCGACCCGCGCGGCGGCAACCGCGACGTGATGCCCACCATCGCCCGCGCCGGTGTTGCCGCTGGCGTGGACGGTGTGTTCATCGAGACCCACCCCGATCCCAGCAAGGCCCTCTGCGACGCCGCCAGCCAGCTCTGCGTGTACGACCTGGAGGAATTCCTCAAGCCTCTGCTGGATCTTCACGCCGTGGAAGTGAAGCACCGCCAATTAGCCGCAGAGACGCAAAGTCGCTGAGAAGATCAATATAAATCCGCCGCATTCTCCGCGCCTCTGCGCCTCTGCGGCCAAACCAACACCATGGAACTCTACCTCGACAGTGCCGACATCAAGGAGATCGACGAAGCCTTCAAACTCGGCTTCCTCACCGGCCTCA
>DAOORM010000147.1:0-5880 GCA_035389265.1 Flavobacteriales bacterium
CACCTACACCACCGGCAACTACAACTGGGGCTTCTTCCTCTGCAACAAGTTGAGCGAATTGGATTCGCCCGGTGAGTGGTTCCACGATACCGCCACGGGCACGCTCTACCTCTGGGCACCCACGGGTGGTAACCCCAGTACTCAAGTAGTGGAAGCTTCCTTACATGACCACGGCATCTTCATCGAATGGCAGCGCAGCCGTGTCCGCATCCAGGACATCGCATTCCGCGGGCAGCGTTTGACCGGGGTCAACAACACGGGCTCTTTCAATACGGTGAACGGGTGCACCTTCGAGAAGAGTTACCACGGCATCCAGAGCTATGGGAGCAATAACACTTACACGAACAACACCTTCCAGAACACCTACGCGGCGGCCTTGGCGGTGATCGACAACGGGACCACGGTCTCCGGGAACACACTAACGGACATCGCCCTCGTGGCTGGGCTGGGCGAAACAGCCTTCGGCTACCATGGCATGCGTGTAGGTGGTGGCACCAACATCATCCGGCAGAACCGCATCCATAACACGGGTAACTCGGGCATCTTCGTCGGGGAGACAGCCACGGTGGAGCGCAATGTGATCTCCAATTTCTGTGTCACGGTGAATGATGGTGGCGGCATCTACTGGGACAATGGCCAGAACATGCTGATCCAGGATAACGTGATCCGCGACGGCGTGGGCAACATCGAGAGCGCAGCCACGAACTACTCGGTGAATGGCAGGATCCTGCCCGGCATCTATTTCGGGAATTCGGTGATCCAGAACTGCATCGTTCAGCGCAACACCGTGAGCAACTGCTCCATCGGGATCCAGGTGGACCACACCATGGTATCGCAGAACAATCAGGTAAAGGACAATGTGCTGTTCAACAATGGTGTCCAGTTGAACATCACGGACATGAGCAACGTGAACGGACCGGGAGCCACACCGCCCTATTACAAGGCTTCGTACAACACGGTCTATTCCGGGAACCAGCTGTATTCCTTGGCCCCGGACCAACTCTGCATGCAGGTGTGGAACTACTACCAGCAGGGTAACGTGGACTTCGGCACCTTCACCAACAACAAGCTGTACAACCCGTTCAATGAAATGAGCATCCGGAACTGGAACCTGGGTGCGGGGAATAGCAAGACCTATTCACTGGAGCGTTGGCGCGCAGAGCGGAACGATGAAACGGGAAGTACGCGCAGCCCATTACGTTCGGCACTTTACGGCACAGCCAGTGAACTGAGCACGAACCTGGTGCTCAATGGCAACTTCAACGCCAACGTCACCGGTTGGGGTGGTTGGCCCACGAACGCTGTGGTGACCCGCGACCTCACTTACATGGATAACGGCGCATTGAAGGTGGTGTTACCCAATGCCAGCCAGAGCGCACAGTACAACCTCTGGAACCCAGATCAGTTCAGCATGCAGAATGGGCAGTGGTACCGGTTCCGGTTCAGCGTGCAGTCCAGTATGCCGGGCATCGTACTGGCCAGCGTGAAAGGGGTGAGCCAGATGGCCAGTGGGTACTCCATCGTGAGCCGCGAGATCCCCTTCGATACGGAGCGCCGGAACATGGAGATCTATTTTCAAAGCAACCTCACAGAACAGGCGGTGGTGATGTTCTCGCACTTCTTCCCCGAGAACACCTACTGGCTGGACAACGTGGAACTGCACCGTGTGACCGTGCAGCCACGGCCAGCGGCGAACGAGCATAAACTGCTCGCCAACGAGACGGCCAACGCGCAGACCTTCACCTTGCCTGCAGGTTGCTGGTATGACATGAATGGCACATTGCTATCAGGCCCACAAACGGTGGCGGCTTATTCTTCAAAGATCATCTACAACGTACCCGGAACGGGATGTGCGGCACCCACGGCCACCACGCTTGGCGCGAAGGTCTTGTTGGGTGGAGCGATGAATTGGACGACCGGCATCATGCGCGACAACCTTCGCCAATCGTCGCTCATCCCATCCACCGAACCGTATTCCGGACTCTTGGGGCTCACCTTGGAGAACAGCGGGGCCACCGTCACGTCCTCATTATTGTCCGCCACGGGTGCGCAGGCCATCGTGGACTGGGTGCTCTTGGAGTTGCGGAATAACGACGCGGGCAATACCGTGGCGGCTCGTCGAGCGGCCTTGGTACGCGCGAACGGAGAGGTCATCAGCACGACGGGGGAGAACCAGATCGTTTTCGCGACCAACCCGGTGGGCAAGCGGCTGGTGATCCGGCATCGGAACCACTTGGGCGCGATGACCGCGGCCACGCTCACCACGAGCGGTCAGGTGGTCGACTTCACTTCGGCATCCACGAGCCTTTATGGCACGAACGCACTAAAGGTGAGCGGCAGTTATCGTGCTCTTTGGCCCGGTGATGTGAATTCCGATGGGGGCGTACTGTACACGGGCACGGGCAACGATCGCGATCCAGTCCTCACCACCATCGGTGGTCAGGTGGCCACCAACACGGTCACCGGATATTCGCGCAGCGACATCAACCTCGATGGCGTGGTGAAGTACTCCGGTGCGGACAACGACCGCGACATCGTGCTGGAAGTGATCGGTGGGGCGGTACCCACCACGGTGCGTTCGGCGCAGCTTCCGTAGGTCAGATGCGCTCCAAGGAAGCAGGCGGCATCCAGCCCACGCTGCCGTTGGCGAGTTGCACCTCGCTCCACGTGTTCTCCTGTTGAAGGATGGTGACCTTGGTGCCTTTGTGCAATACGAAGAGCACGGTGCTTCCTTCACGGGGTTCACTGCGCACATCCACCTTCGGGCTCATGATGATGGCTTCGCTGTCATCGGTGAGTTCATCGTGCCTGAACGCCGCGAAGGCGATGGAAAGAGCGGTGCCGAGGAAGAGCAGGGCACTCAACCCGAACAAGACGCGACGGGCTGTTCGGGGCCGCACGGCTACAGCGATGGCCAGGCAAAGGAAGAACAAGAGGCAGGCCCACAAAGCGCGCCTCGACCATTCATCGGCATCACGACCACCTCGGATCTTCGCCCAGGTGGAACCTAGGCTGAAAGAGGGGAGCTCCGAAATGCGGTCAACGACCTTCTGGCGGGCCAATTCCAAGTTGGTGCGCACATCGGCATCGCCCGGGGCCAGTCGTAGTGCCCGTTCGTAATACAGGATTGCGTGTGGAACGTCGTTCAGTTTGAAGTGACAGTTGCCGATGTTGTAGAGCAGGGCCGGAGAAGTGAACGCGGTGTTCGCTGAATCGAAGAGGGCGAGCGCAGTAGCCGTTTCCCCAGCGGAATAGGCGCGCGCGCCACGTGCTACCAGCGAATCCGCTTCGATGCGCGTCATGGCCGAGCTGGAGACGGAGATCAGGCAAAGCAGGCTGAAGGCAAGCGTCCTCATGCGCGTACGAGTTGTTCGGTGCGACCGATGAGCGCGGCGGCTTCATCATAGAGTTGTTGGCGCGGTCGATCCTCCACGGGTGCGTACCGTGCCATGTCACAGGCTTCCATCAAGCGGATGTAGTCGTTCGCGACAGGTTCGCCTCCGGTGTAGCTCATGTAGTGCGTGCGCAAGTTGGCCGCATTGATCTCTGCCGGACCAAGGCCGAACTTATCCGCCACATAGCCGTGCAAAGCCTTGCCGAGCGCATCGTAGAACGCCTGGCGATCGCTGCTTTTCAAGGCGATCTCGGCATCGCTGAGCCGTTTGCGCGCGACCTTATCGGCATGCTTGCGCCGCGATCCGGCCACATCCAGCAGCTCGGCTTCACGCTTGCGCCGCCAGCCAAGGAAGACCACGAACGCCAAGGCTGGCGCACCCAAGCCTGCGAACCAGGCGACCGAACCGAAGAGGTGTTCACCGGTGGGACGTAGTTCGAGGTCGCCCGTTCGGATGTATCGGATATCCTTGCCCAAGACCTGGACATCGGTCTTGTTCGGTCGTTGCACGGCAGCGGCGGTCCCATCACCGGGGCTAACTTGGAGGTTCAACGGTTCCGATGCGATCGTGCGGTAGCTTCCGCTGCGTGTGTCGAAGTAGGTGAACTCGAGGGGTGTGATGAGGAAGTCACCTTCGTGGCGCGGTATCACTAGGTATTGGAAGCTTCGCGAACCGCTCATTCCACCGGCGTTCACGTTGATCTTGTCGGTCACTTTGGGGTCGTACTGCTCCAGGTCGCCCGGTAGCTCGAGGTCCGGTGCCTCCAGCAGTTTCAGGTTGCCTTTGCCGGCGTAGGTCACCGTGAGTTCGATTGCCTCATTCGCCTTCACCTGCGTGCGGTCGGCCTTCACTTGCATCTCCATTTCGCCCACCGCTCCCTTGAACGAAGAAGGGGCGTTGCCGGGCAATTCGGTCACGGTCACCTCCACGGCGTTGCTCTTCACTTCCAGCGGCGTTCCCCGGTTGAAGAAGGAGCGGTTCACCACGCATTCCATGGTGTAATTGGAGACCCGGAGTTTCCCAGCGCGTTGGGGTATCAGGACCTGTCGTTTGAGTATGGCTGTGCGGTACTGAAGGCCGTTTACCGTGGAGAGTTGTTGGTCCCAACTCACATCGCCCAGTTCGACGTTCTCCGCCCAGAAGCCGTCAAGTTTTGGCAGGGTCTCCTTGGTGGTCTCCAAACCGGAATAGCGTGAGTACAGCGTGTAGGTGGCTACGATCTGTTCGCCCACATAGGCCTTCCGTTGACTGAGCCCGATGGTGATGAAGATGTTCGGGTCGCGGCTCTGACCTTGTGTCGCATTGGGGTCACTCTGTTGTCCCGCGCCCTTGGCCACCTCGATGGTGATCGGCTCCGTTTCGATGATACCGCCACCCACGCGCACCTTGGCGGCCCCGATGATGTACTTGCCGGGTTTGGTGGCGGTAAGCACCCAAGTCCTGCTGGTGGACCCGCTCATGCGACCATTGATGATCGTGAAGCTGCTGTTATCGAACGGACCTTGCACCACCACGAGTCCTCCGAAGGATGGGGCTTCGAACCGGTCCCGGGCGTTGCCCAAGCTGATGGTGTACTTCACGTACTCTCCCACAGCGATGCTGTTCCCGTCCACCTGCGCGGTGAAGGTGATCTCCTGCGCGGAAAGACGCTGCGCCCCGATGAAGAGGAGCACGAACGCGGTGAATGTTCTGATGAGCTTCGCCATCACCAATCCTTTTCAATGGTCCTACGAACAGCAGGGCGGCGTTTCACGCGCACCTTTTCCTGCACATCTTTTTCGTTGCGCTCCATGGCATCGAGCATGCGCATGGCCGCCTGTGGGTCGATGGTGCCGGGCTGCGGCTTGCCACCGCGTTGCTCCTGGCCTTTCTCCTCGGCCTGTTGAGGTTGTTCTTCTTGGCCCTGCTGCTCCTGCTCTTCGCGTTGTTGCTGTTGCTCGTTCTGGCCGCCTTGCTGCTTCTGTTGATCCTGCTGCTGCTCTTCCTGTTGTTGTTGCTCTTGCTGCTGCTGTTCCTGTGGGTCCTTCTTGTTCTGCTTCACCAACTCCTCTGCGAGCTTCAACAGTTTGGGGTCCGTGGGGAACTGCCGCAAGCCTTGATCCAAGGTGCGCAGGGCCTGTCGGTTGTCCTCCTTCACGAATTGGCGCGAGGCCAGGTTGAAATAGTCATCGGCCGTGTTGACCTGCGCGATCAACAACTGCCCAAGGGAGACAGCAAGGGAAAGGACGATGGCGCGCGGATACATCATTTCGCTTTTGCGGCTTTGGTGACCACATCCAATTTGTTCATGTAATCCTGCTTCTGCTGAAGACTGGGATCAGCCTTCACACCGGCTTGTAGGATCTCCAAGGCCTTCGTGAACTGGTACCGATCGACCAAGCTGTCCGCTTGTTGGATCAGCCGCTTCGCGCGTTCGCTCAGCTCTTGTTGGTCCTTGTTCTTATTCTTGTTCTTCTCCCGTTCCTTGGCCTCTTTCACCCGCGCG
>DAOORM010000148.1:0-5828 GCA_035389265.1 Flavobacteriales bacterium
CACCTACGATCCGTGGCCTCAAGAAGGATGGCATCCCGTACAGCGGGTTCCTCTTCATGGGGTTGATGAACGTGAACGGTGAGCCTTACGTGATCGAATACAACGTGCGGCTCGGCGATCCGGAGACCCAAGCCATCCTACCACGTCTGCGCAGCGATCTCCTAGATCTCTTCGAAGGCATCGCTTCCGGTACACTCAGCGAACGGCACGTGGATGTGGATGATCGTACCGCCGTGACCGTGGTACTGGCCAACGCGGGTTATCCGGAAACCTTCGAAACCGGCAACCCTTTGGTCGGTCTGGAATTGGTGCGCGAAGCCTACGTGTTCCAAAGCGGCACAGCACAAAAGGGTGATCGTTTGGTCACCGCTGGTGGACGAGTGCTCTCCGTGACATCCTTCGGCAAGGACCTGGAACAGGCCATCCTCGCCGCACAGCGGTCAGCGGCCTTGATCGAATTCGAAGGAAAATACCTGCGGTCGGACATCGGCCTTGACCTGGTGAAGCAACCCTCCACCCGATCAGCCCCGCCATTGGCCCGTTAAGCCAGGGTGCCGTCCTGCTTGGCCTTGCGGTTGTACCGCCCTTGCAGCATCAGCCAATAGACCAGACCGAAACCCATCAACAGGCTGATCAAGGTGATCGGAAGCCAACCCATCCACACGAGGACGCTCAACATGGATTCGAGGAAGTGGCCGATGGCGAATACGATCTTTTGCATCGTCTGGGGTGCTCTGACCCGCCAAAGATAGACAGCCTCCTGGAACCGACCCCTTAAAGATGCTCGCGCGCGTTTTCCGAAGCAATCAACCGGGTGTTCTGGTGCTCTTGTTGGTGCTGGTGCCAGCGCTATTCCTGCCGAACTGGTGGGCCGCCGCGCCTGACCTTGGCCAAGGAATGCCCTTGATGCGCTGGTTGGCCGGTTCTTTCAAGGCCGCCGGGTGGACTTACTGTCTGGCCGTGATGCTTTGGGTCGCTGTCATGGCTGTACAGGTCGCCTTCCTGTTGAACGAGACCGAACTGGTGGACCGCAGGAACCACCTTTCCGGGCTGCTGGTGCCCTTGGCATTGGCCCTTTCCGTACCAGCAGGCGGCGCGGGTGCTGCCTTCTTCGGTCTTCCCTTGGTCATCTGGTCCATGCACCGGACTTGGAGCATTTCCACCGGACACAAGGCGTTGGGGGCCCTGTTCGATGCGGGTCTGCTCCTGGGCGCCGCCGCTCAGTTCTACATGCCGTATGCCTTCCTTCTGGTCGTCGTTTGGGCCTCGGTGTCGGTCATCCGCCCCTTCCAATGGCGCGAGTACATCGTTCCGTTCGTGGGTGTCGTGTTGGTGTTCTACCTCGCCTGGGGTGTACAACGCCTCGCGGATATTCCAGATCAGGCACCCCTGCGCACCATCATCCGGTCCAGCATGGGCTTCACGGGTGCGCCAGCGCACTTCGGCTGGATCGTCTCGTTGGTGCTCGTTCCACTCCTGGTAGTGGCCAGCCTCCGTTTTGCCGAGCACTATGGCCGCGGGGTGGTGCGCGAGCAGAATATCCGCAGTGCGTTCATCGCCTTCGGACTCACCATGGCCCTGCTCGGTGTGCTGGTCCAACTCATCGGAGGTCGTTTTCCAGTCGTGCTGGTGGCCGTACCCTTGGCCGTGCTCACCACATTCGCCTTGATCGGCACCCGCAGGGCCTGGCTGGGCGAATTGGCCGTGGCCTGCCTGCTGCTCTTCGCCATCTGGCTCCAATACGGCGGGGCCTGATCGGACCGCTACCTTCGCGCCGCGACAGGCTCCTTCAGCCCTGCGCCACACAGCATGAAATTCGGTGTCGTCACCTTCCCCGGTTCGAACTGCGACGAGGACATGATCCATGTATTGGAGACCACCATGGCCCGGCCTGTGGAGAAGCTCTGGCACAAGGACCACGACCTGAAAGGGGTGGACATGGTGGTGCTGCCCGGTGGTTTCTCCTTTGGAGATTACCTGCGCAGCGGAGCCATCGCACGGTTCTCGCCCATCATGCAGGAAGTGGTGGCCCATGCCAACAAGGGCGGCTTGGTCTTCGGTGTATGCAACGGTTTCCAAGTGCTCTGCGAAGCGGGGCTCGTACCTGGTGCACTGCTGCACAACGAAGGCCAGAAGTTCGTGGCGCGGAACACCTTCATCCGCCCAGCCACCCGCAATACCGTGCTCACCAAGGGCGTGCCGGATAAGGCGCTGAAGGTCCCGATCGCACATGGCGAAGGACGCTACCATGCCGATGCCGCCACGCTGAAGGCGCTCAAGGACAGCGACCAAGTACTTTTCCGGTATTGTGATGCCGACGGCAAGGTCACCGATAGCGCCAATCCGAACGGCAGCAAGGAGAATATCGCTGGTGTCTGCAATAAAGGAAGGAACGTGTTCGGTATGATGCCCCATCCAGAGCGCGCCGCCGATGAGCGCTTGGGTAATACCGATGGCCGGTGGCTCTTCGAGTCGTTGCTGCAAGCGGTGCTCGCCAAGGTCTAGGGCCCG
The DNA here is from genome assembly GCA_035389265.1 of Flavobacteriales bacterium. GTDB lineage: Bacteria > Bacteroidota > Bacteroidia > Flavobacteriales_F > PHOS-HE28 > PHOS-HE28. The sequence goes on from DAOORM010000148.1 coordinate 2,512, forward strand.
GTGGGCCTGATCAACGGCCTCACGCTCCGTACACGAGCCGGATCGAAGGTGATCGTCGGCGTGGTTCCTTCCACACCTTTCCAACCGCTCAATTCGTGGCCTTCCGAAGGAGTGAATGACAACTCGAGCGCAACGCCCTGAAAGCCATTGATCACATGGGGACCGGGCGGAAGCACAAGGCCTTCCAACATCAGCACACCCTGTTCCGCAACGGGCGCTTCAATACTCACCTGCCTGAGCTTCCTGCCCGACGCGTGTGCCAGATATTCCAGTAGGAAACCAGGCCTTTTCCGGATGAAGGAGACGAGTTCCTCGTTCGTGATCTTCGGCTCGGGCTGTTCAAGTTCAAGCTTCCACCGCTCGTGATCGGCCTCAAGTTCGCTGGCGTGGCTTGTGAAGAGACTATCGGCCATGCGTGCGGCCTGCTCCGGCTCCAAGGCCGTGGCCACCAAAGCGCTCATGCGAGCGAGCAGCTGTTCTTGTAGTTCCGGATGCCGCAGCAGCTGCGGTATGTAGGGCGTTTCCGCAGCCGTGCCCGACGCCATGCGCTCCACGCTGTTCTCTTCAGCAGGTGCCCAGAGGTCCATGTCGAACATCACCCAACGCCATCGTCCGCCCGCTTGTCGCGGTCGATAGAGCCGCACGTTGAGGTCGTGGTCGGCGCGGCCGGTCCACAGATCGATGCAGGCCAGGTCGATGAGGTTGTCCACATCGATGTACCGTGCCAAGGTGTCCAGCGGTGCCAGGCCCATCAGTCGGGCGACCGCTAGCTTGAAGTGCGCATCGCTTCCGGTGCGCACCATGGCCGCCGGACCTTCCAACACGTCCACGGCCTCACTGCCGCTGATGTGCTCCAACCACTGCTTGTCCTTCGGGGGCATCCAACGGTACAAGCCCCAGTACTGTCCGTTCAAGAAGAGCGGCATGGGACGCGACGGTTGGACATCCACGCGTAATCCATATTGCGTGACCACCAGCTCGAGGAATCGGTTGCGCAGAAAGGTGTGTGGCCCCGCATCGGCCCGCAGGATACCCTCTTGGAAATGCTCGCGCTCGTTCAGTTGAAGCCCCTTTACCGGACTATCATACCGGTCGCGGGCGTGCAGCTTGAAGGAACGTTTCGGTGCTCCGCGTGAGCCACTGCCGTGGATGCTTATGCCGATGGGGATCGGTGCATCGGAAGAGCCGTTGAACTTCACCATGGCCAAGCGTTCCCACGACCGCCCCTTGCGGCTGAAATTGGCCCATGCACCTTCCACGTTGATGCCGATGCTGTCATCGGAGAGCCCGGCTTGGTCCATGGCAATGGTGATGCCCTGTTGCGGCGCATCACCCCGGTGGAAGGTGGAGCAGAATTCCTTGCTCGGAAGATGACCTTCCACGAACGCCCGAGCCCGGATCACCAGATCACGGTCGATCACGATGGGGCTTGTATACACCGCACCATGCACGGCGGTAGGCTCGGTGCCATCGGTGGTGTAGCGGATCTGCGCTCCTTCCTCCGCTATCAAGGGCAGTTGCATCGCATCGCCGGAAGTGGCGAACGTGCTGTCGATGGTGGGTGCCGCCGTGCGACCGTGCACGGGATCCGTACCGCGGTTCGGAGCACCGGGTGTGGGTTCGGTGAAGAAACTCCACGCGGTGGCGTTGCCGTCGGTGAGTCGCCCTACGCTGAGATCGCCCGACATGGCCGGATAGGTGAACACATCCTGCACGGTGACCCCATCGGCGGCGATCAGGAGCAAGGTGCCGCCCTTGCGTGGGAGCCGGAAAGCCGCGTGTTCGGGACCGCGCGTCGGCGCTCCATCGAACCAGATCATGCGGTGCGCTTTCGGCGCGATGGTCAGGGGCCCTTCGAGCACGTGGGTGCGTCCCACCACCGCGAAACGCATGCCCGCCAGATCGATGGTGGAGGCCGTCGGATTAAAGAGCTCCACCCAATCGGGTGTGCTTCCATCCTGCGCCACGATGGTCTTGCGGTTGGCGCCCTGCAATTCGTTGATCATCACCCCAGCCTGCCCCCAGGCGGTCATGGTCAGCAGGGTGGCAGCAAGGATACCAAGGACTTTCACCGGCCCAAATTAGGCAAGTAGGGTGGTGTAGCGCAGAAGTCGACAGGCCATTCCCGATGTGCGGATCACCAGGGCGGGCGGCTGATGTCAATCACCCAAGCTGTTCTTCGTGACCCAGATCCGCCAGGCCACGATAAGCTTCTGCGGCTTGTTCAAGCGAAGCAGGTCCTTGTGCCACATCTTCGGCAGCAGCAGCTTGTTCGCACGGGCCAGTAGGCGAAAGAACACGAGGCGCATGGTCAGTGGTGTTGCAGATCGCACGGTTCGTCGTCCCACTCCAGTTCGATGGTGGCATGGTGGATGCCCAGCTCCTTCAACGTTTCGCGCGCGGCGGCTTTCGTGGCAAGGGCGTCTGTCAGGTCCACCTTCGCGACCACAAGGTGCGCCGTGTGTACCACGAAGCTCCCATCCAAGGTCCACGTGTGCTGGTCGTGTACGCCGGTGACGTGCGGCAGCGCGAGCAGGCGATCCCGGACGGCCTGGATGTCCACCGTAGGCGGGATCTCCTGCATGAGAATGCCTGTTCCCTTGCGCAAGGTGCCGATCGCGTTCACGAAGATGAAGAGGCTGATGCCCACGCTGAGCAAGGGATCCACGATGGCCCAACCGGTGAAGTGGATGATGATGCCGCCGAGCAGGACCGCCGCCCAGCCGAGCACGTCCTCCAACAAGTGCAGGTACGCACCGCGTTCGTTCAAGGTGCCACCACCGTGCAGCTTCCACGCAGCGAGCCCGTTCATGGCCAAGCCGAATAGCGCGATGCCGATCATGCCAGCCGTATGCGGTTCGGTGGGGGATATGAGTTTAGGTACGGTGATGACCAACATGGTGATGGCGCCAGCGATGAGCACTACGCTCGTCAACCAGCCCCCCAGCATGCTGTACCGGCCGTAGCCGTAGCTGTAGAGCGCGTCGCGCCCTTTCATTGCCACGCGTTGCAGGTACCACGCGGTGCCCAGCACCAGACAATCGCCGGCATCGTGGAGCGCATCGGTCAATACGGCGATGCTCCCGGTCCACCACCCGCCAGCGACCTCCACCAACGTGAACGCGAGGTTGATGAAGAAGGCCAGCCTTAGCGCCTTCGCCCCCGACGCATGCACGTGACCATGCTCATGACCAGCATGCGCATGATGGTGGGCGTGAGAATGAGCGTGCGTGTGGGCCATGCGGGTTGGGCGAAGGTAGCCTCACCCCACGATCACCCGCCCCGTCTTCTTCGCCAGCCGTTTCTTGGCTTCGCTC
>DAOORM010000149.1:0-5825 GCA_035389265.1 Flavobacteriales bacterium
CATGCTGCTCGTGATCATCGGCCTCATCGTGGGGTATGCATTCCTGGTGGAACGCTACTTCACCGAGAAAGGCACCAACATGTTCGACAGCTTCGTCCATGGCGCCAAGGATGGGTTCACGACCGGTCTTCGTGTGCTACCCTACATGTTGGCCATGCTCGCCGCGCTCAGCATCTTCCGCAACAGTGGGCTCATGGGCATCGTGATGGATGGTCTTTCTTGGGCACTGGCGTTGGTGGGTGTTGAAAAGGCCGTGATCGATGCCATTCCCGTGGCGTTGATGCGCCCCTTCAGTGCCGGCGGCTCGCGTGGATTCATGCTCGACGCCATGAAGACCTACGGCCCCGATAGCCTCACCGGGCAGCTCTCCTGCCTCTTCCAAGGCGCGGCCGAGACCACCTTCTATGTGGTGGCGCTCTACTTCGGTTCGGTGAACGTGAAAGACAGTCGCTACACGCTCGGCATCATGCTCCTGGCCGATCTGGCTTGCGTGATAACCGCCGTCCTCGTTTGCAAGCTCTATTTCTGAACGTGTCGGACACAGCGTTGGAAGAACGATCTTCGCGACCCTTAAGCCATGCCGAAACTCCCAACCACGCTCAAGATCAAGAAACTCCGTTCGCCCATACACGGCAACGGCGTTATCGCTATCGCGCCCATCCGCAAAGGTGAAGCCATCGTTGAATACAAAGGCCGCCTCATGACCCACGCGGCGGCTGATGAACTCTACCACGGCGATGTGACCTCCGGACACACCTTCCTCTTCACCCTCAACGACGAGTGGATCATCGATGCCAATGTGCGCGGCACCGTGGCCCGTTGGATCAATACCAGCTGCGAACCGAACGCCATCGCGTTCATCCATAGCGAGAAGAAGAAGAACCCCGACCCGAAGAAGGACCGCGTGATCATCGAAGCGCTGCGGGCCATCAAACCCGGTGAGGAGATCACCTACGATTACGGCTTCGAGTTCGAGGTTCCCTATACCGCTAAACTGCTCAAGACCTGGGCCTGCCGTTGCGGTGCCAAGAAATGCCGGGGCACCATGTTGGGTGGTAAGAAGTACAAGGCCTTCGTGAAGGCCAACCCGAACTGGAACAAGTGATGGCCTGATGGCGTGGTCGAGTGGCGCCGGTCTCTGGCTCTTGGGTGATCGGCACGTCGTTTGTCTACCAGGTCCCGAATTAGCTTTGCACCCATGAAAAGGACCCTGTTGCTCACCGTTTGTTCCGTGGTATTGGCGTTGGGCGTGCACGCTCAGGACGATGCGCGGAGCAAGGCGGTCTTGGATAAACTCATCACCAAAGCCAAAGCTTGGACCAGCTTCGAAGCCGATTTCTCCAGCCGCCTGCAGAACACCAAGGATAAACTGGATGTGAAGCAGGAAGGGAACATGAAGGTGAAAGGCAAAAAGTTCAGGCTTGTGTTGGACAAGAACACCATCATCAACGATGGAACCACCTTGTACACCTACAACAAGGACGCCAATGAGGTGAACCTGAGCGACCCCTCTGAAATGGACCAGGAGTTGGATCCGAGTACCCTCTTCACCCAATACGAGAAAGGCTTCAAGAGCACTTTCGTGGATGAGAAAGCGGACGCTGCTGGTGTGATGGTGCAGACCATTAAGCTCTTCCCGTTGGAGCCCACCAAAAAGGCCTTCCACACGGTCATCATCGCAGTGGACAAGGCGAAGGTCGAGCCCAAGAGCATCCAGGTGTTGTACAAGGATGGCAACCAGGTCACCTATACCCTGAAGAAGTTCTCAGCGAACCCCGAATTGGCCGATGGGCTCTTTGCGTTCGACAAGACGAAATTCCCGGGTGTGGAGGTGAACGACATGCGTTAGCCGCACCCCAGGAACGCTTGAAGGGCCACTGCAAAGTGGCCTTTCGCGTTTACCTTGTAGCCAATGATACACCTCGCTTTGGCCCTTACGGTCTTCTATTTGACCCATAGTCTGCTCGCTTGGACCGGCGTAAAGCGATGGGTCAATTCCATCGTGGGTTTGCATCGGTGGTACCGCCGAGTCTATACGATGATCTCGCTCTTGCTCTTCGCCTGGGTGTACTTCGCCTACACGCGTGCCGGTCGCTACGAAGCCTACTGGACGACCGGACCCGCGGTCAGTATCACCGGGTGGTCACTAATTCTGCTTGGCGCCTATCTGGCAGCTGCGGCTGTACTTCGTTTCGGTGGGATGGCCTTTCTCGGCTTAACTCCCGAACTGCCGGGTACGCTCGTTCGTACTGGACTCCATGGGCGTGTGCGCCATCCGATCTATTCCGGAGTGCTCCTCTCGCTAGCGGGTTGGCTGTGCCTTTCCCCCAACTGGCCTACCGTGATTTCGATCCTGATCACGCTGTGCTATCTGCCGTTCGGGATCCACCTGGAAGAACTGAAGTTGATCGCAGTACATGGGGATGCCTACCGTCACTACCGCGGAGAGGTCCCTGCGCTCGTTCCACGGTGGCGCACCAAAGTGGGCTGATCACGCGTTACCCACTTCCACGCATCGCATTCACCGGTCATGCGGCTCATCATCTTTTGCATTTTCATGGCTACCTGCGCTATACCGGCAACGGCAGGACAGCGCGTGGTGCATGTGGTCGTAGCCCTTTGCGACAATGAATTCCAAGGGATCGTGAAGGTGCCTGCCGGGATCGGGAACGGTCAGAAGCCATCCACGAACCTTTATTGGGGAGCAGGTTATGGGGTGAAGACCCATTTCAACCGTTCGGAGGAATGGGTGGCAATGAGCTGCTCGAAACCTACCATCCCCCATATCCTCGACCGCGCCATCTGGAAACACCGCGACAGCGCGGTCTACCTCGTTGCCGACGCCTACGATGGGCGCAACATCCGCGAAGCCACGGATGACCTGCTGCGTTTCGCAAGTGGAGCTGCTCCTGAGCGGATCGTGGTCGGAGGAACGGAGATCATGGCCGGCGGCGGTGCCCAACTCATCGCTTACGTGGGGCACGATGGCTTGATGGACTTCGCCATGGAAAAGGTCTTCGAACCGATGGGCACGACCACCCGAGAAACCATCATCCTGGCGTGTATCAGCAAGCGTTTTTATGCTCCCCATCTTCGCCACACAGGTGCCCAACCCCTGCTCTGGACCACGGGGCTTATGGCGCCCGAAGCGTACACCTTGAAAGCCGCGCTCAACGGCTGGGTGCGGCGCGAGACACAAGAGGCCATCCGCGAACGGGCCGCGCAGGCCTACCACAAGTACCAGAAGTGCGGCATCACTGGCGCACGCCGGCTTTTTGCGACCGGTTGGTGACCGAACACACCGTGCACCTATGCCCGATAGGCGACCTTCGGGGCCATGGAACAGACAACGACCCGGACGGTAAGCGCCGTACTTGACGGTGCGCCCTACGCCACAGAAGTGACCACCCGTGGCCTTCACTGGCTCGCCGATGAACCTGCCGATCATGGCGGCACGGACCAAGGGCCCCGACCGCACGAAATGCTCCTTGGGGCGCTGGCTTCGTGTACCGCGATCACCATGCGTATGTATGCCGACCGCAAACAATGGAACGTGGGGCGCATCGGGGTGCATGTCTCCATGGAGCGCACCCAGCGCGGAGCCGAGATCGAGACCCGCATCCACATGGATATCGACCTGGATCCCGCGTTACCGGAAGACCAGCGCCAACGACTGGCCCAGATCGCCCGCTCCTGCCCTGTTCACCGCACCTTGGAGAACCCGATACATTTGAGTTCGGGTCTGCTGGGTCCAAGTAACGCTGGTTGATCGATCTCTCTTTGCTACCTTTCCACAGGCATGAGCAAAGAACATACCTACACCAACGGAGAGGTCACTATCGTTTGGAAGGCCGATCTATGCATCCACAGTAAGAGGTGTTGGACCGGTCTCGGGGAGGTCTTCAAACCCGGCCAACGGCCATGGATCGATCCAACAGGGGCCTCCACCGAGCGCATCGTAGCGCAGGTGAGCGCCTGCCCGAGCGGTGCATTGTCCTGCCGCTCGAACAACGCTGAACCCGTTCCTGCGCAGGCCGGCACCGAGGTGGAAGTGACCGAGAATGGCCCATTGCTGGTGAAGGGTGGCTGCTTGGTGAAGCATCCCGATGGACGGACCGAGGTACGGGCGACCGTTTCGGCTTTTTGCCGCTGTGGTGCATCCGCCAACAAGCCCTATTGCGACGGCAGCCACCGGAAGTCGGGCTTCGTCGGTTGAATTCACGGTCCGTTCCTTCATCCCATCATACCGTTCCAGCGCAAAAGGCGTGCGCGGCGGCGCGCGAGGGGTTAACTTTGGACCGTTAAAGTCCTTGGATAGCCTCATGATCGTACAGGATCCACAGCACGTGCCCCTGAGCCCGGCCCAGAAAGCACGCCGGATCAACATGGACAGCGACCTGTATGGCACCTTCGCCGAGATCGGTGTAGGGCAGGAAACGGTACGACATTTCTTTCGCGCGGGCGGGGCTTCGCAGACCATCGCGAAGGCCATGAGCGCCTACGACAAGGATTTCAGCAACGCCATCTACGGCAAAGAACCGGGCAACCGCTTCGTATGCGAGAGCCGGTTGATGAATATGCTTCGGCATGAGTTCGGCCTGATCAATGAGCGTCTGAACCGTGCCGATCACCCGACCAAAAAGTTCTTCACTTTCGCTAACACTGTCGCGGGGAGCACATTCGAGCGGCCCCATAGCGGCCACGGCTGGATCGGCGTTCGTTTCCAGACCACGCCCGAAGGTCCCACGAACGATGTCATCATCCACGTGCGCTTGCACGATCCTGACATCAGTCTGCAACAAGAGAGCATCGGGGTGATGGGTGTGAACCTCCTCCACGGATGCCTTATGCACCATGGTGAGCCGCATACCATCATGACCGCCCTCTATGACAACGTGAGCCGTCACGTGGTAGAGGTGGACATGATCCAAATGAACGGTCCGGCGTTCGCGAGCGTCGATAACCGTTTGCTGAGCCTGCAATTGGTGAAACGTGGTTACACCGATGCGGTGCTCTTCGGCCCAGACGGCCAGAACCTTCAGGCCAGCGAAGCGCTGTACAAGAAGAACATCCTGGCCATACGCGGCAGTTTCCGTCCGGTGACCAAGGTGAACATCGACATGATCATGAACGGTTACAACATGTTCATCAAGGAACAGCGTGTGGACCGTCAGAACCTGCAGGTGCTCTTCGAGATCACGCTGAACAACCTGCGCGCCGATACCGGCGATGTGGATGAGAAGGACTTCATCGACCGGGCCGATATCCTTTGCTCGCTTGGCCAGACCGTGCTCATCAGCAACTACCAGGAGTACTACAAGCTCGTGGAGTACTTCAGCCGGTATACCAAAGCCCGCATGGGCGTGATCCTCGGTGTGAACAACCTGATCGAGGTGTTCGATGATAAGTACTACCGCCACCTCAACGGCGGTATGCTCGAAGCTTTCGGTATCCTATTCACGCGCGACCTGAAGATCTATGTGTATCCGAGCCGCGCTTCGGTGAACGACGAGATCATGACCACGGAGAACATGCCCGTGCATCCGCGTTTGAAGCCCTTGTACGACTACCTGCTCTTCAACAAGCGCATCGTGGACATCAACACGTTCGATCCCAACGTGCTCCACATCTTCAGCAAGGCCGTGCTCGACCTGATCCGCCAGGGGAAACCCGGGTGGGAGGATCTTGTTCCACCATACGTGGACAATATGATCAAGGATAATAAGCTGTTCGGGTACAAGCCCACGGGCAAGTCCGCCGATATGGCCCAGGCCTGATCCACCTGTTACCTCGTCTTCGGCTGTGCATTTCTTGGGCATGTCAGC
>DAOORM010000150.1:0-5817 GCA_035389265.1 Flavobacteriales bacterium
GTAATAGATCCCTGCGAACATGCCGTTGCCCACGAAGGCGAAGATGACCGCGTTGGTGTGCAGCGGGCGCAATCGACCGAACGTGAGCCATTCCTGCTCATTCATCCAGGTGAACGGACGCACCAGCCAGTAATACCAAGCATCAGGGGTGGTACCCTGTGCGACCAGCTCCACGGCCACGATCAGGCCTACAAGCATGCCTACGATGCCAAAAACGATCGTGGCCATCAGGAAGGCCTTGACGATCTTGTTGTCGTATTGGAAGCGTTCGATCATCGCGTCAAGCGTTGGGGTTCGTGGTGGTGGTTGTGGTCGAGTTCACCGCAGGTTTGGCATCGCCCAGGATGCGCACAGCGGGAGAGCGGTCGTCATCGAATTGGCCACTGCGCACAGCCCAGGTGAACGCGGCCAGGAAAAGCACGGCGACCACCGTGCTGGCTGCGATCAGGAGGAAGATGACATTCATGTGACGTTCGACTTGGTGGCCCAAAAGTGAATGAAGCTTTGCTAGGTGTTCATGACCCTGATCATGCAGGGATCATGACATTCGTCAGTCGATCTCCTTACGCCACAATCGACGGGCGGTCACGTAGGTGGCCAACGTCACGAAACCGACAACGGTCACCGAACTGAGCGGCATGAGGATGGCCGCGATGAGCGGTGTCAGTTTTCCAGCCACTGCGTAGGAAACACCCGTCACGTTATACATCAACGATAAGCCGAGCGAAGCGACCACGATCCGCCGCGCACGCCGCGCCAGCATGAGGGCCTGAGGCAAACGGTCCAAGCTACGCGCATCCAGAATGGCATCACTGGCCGGGGTCAATGCCGCACTGGTCTCGCTCACCGTCATTCCCACATCGCTTTGTGCCAAAGCACCGGCATCGTTGAGACCATCGCCCACCATCATCACGCGCGCGCCCTTGGCTTGTAGATCGCGCACGAAGGCCGACTTCTGGACCGGCGAACACGCAGTGTGCATGTGGTCCGGGTTGAAGACCGCAGCCACCTCGGCATCCACATTGGTATCACCGGTCAGCAAGTGCGTAGCGGCATGACCCTGCATTCCGTTCACAGCGTTCGCCATACCTGAACGCGCCCGTTTGCGCACAGCGAAACATCCACGGTACATACCACCGATCGCGATGTGCACCTGCGCCTCACCGGGTTCCACCGGGGCAGCCATGCCCCCGGTGTGCAGGGCGGAACCGATGCGCACGCGCGAACCGCGTACCGTGCCTTCGATCCCCTGTCCGGCTTGTTCCTCCACCTCGATGGCATCGGTGACGACCGGCTTCAACGCCTGGTAGAGGACCGCGCTCAAAGGATGTGCACTGTTGCGGGCAAGGGATCTCACTCGCTGCTCTTCATCGGCGGTGAGTGGTCGTCCGATGAAGCGCAGCTCATAGGCCTCGCGGGCCGTAAGCGTTCCTGTCTTATCGAAGACCACCGTGTTCACATGCGCCATGCGTTCCACCACCTCGGCATCGCGCAGGAACACGCCACGGTTGCCCAACAGGCGCATGGTGTGCCCGTAGGTGAAAGGCATGCTCAATGCGAGGGCACATGGGCAGGCCACGATGAGCACCGCAGTGACCACAGGCCAGACCATGGCGGCATCACGCCCGGCCCAGTATACGCCGGCAACAATGCTGATAAGAATGACCGCGACCGTGAATCGCTTGGCCACGGCGTCGATAATGCGCGGCATGGCAGGTCGTTGGGCAGCACTCGCTCCGGCGTGTTCCTCCCAGAGGCGCTTGAGGTGGCTCTGTTGGAAAGGCCGCAGCACTTCCACCTCGATCGCCGCACCGCGCTGCCGGCCTCCCGCACGTATGGTCTCACCCACAGCACGGCGCATGGGCAAGGTCTCGCCGGTGATGAAGCTGTTGTCGATATTGCCGATCCCCGCGCGCAACACACCGTCCACGGGAATGAGTTCCTGATCCCGTACCACGATATGGTCACCCTGGACCAGATCGCCCACGCTCACCGCCTCCTCCAACTCGCCACGCTTGCGCAACACCACCAGCGGCAGGAAGTCCGAAAGGGTGCGATCGAAGCTCAAGGCCTGATAGGTGTAGGCCTGGTACCAGCGGCCGACCAGAAGGAAGAATACCAATCCAGCGAGGGAATCGAAGTAGCCAGGGCCGATGTCGAACACCACATCGGCCGTGCTGCGGAGGAAAAGCGCGAGGATCCCCAAGGCGATGGGCTGATCGATGTTCACTTGGCGCGTGCGGATACCCGCCCAGGCCGAAGTGAAGAAGTCGGTACTGGAGAAGAGCAACACCGGGACAGAGAAGGCAAGGCTCAGGTATTGGAAGCCTTTCAACAGGAGGTGATCGCTACCGTCGGCACCGAGGTACTCCGGAAAGCTGAAGAGCATGATGTTACCGAACGCGAACGCGGCGATGCCGAGCTTCACGTACAGCATGCGGGGAACACCTGCGCCGCGCTTACCGCTCTTCTCACCGGCACGGTCCATTAGAGGTGCGTAGCCGATGCGACGCAACAGTTCGACCAGGGCCCGTAGGCTCAGCTGTGATTCTCGGAAGGTGATACTGAGCTCCTTCTCGGAGAATCGGACACGCGAACGAATGATGGCGGATTCCACGCGTTGCAGGTTCTCCAGCAACCAGATGCAGCTGCTGCAGTGCATTTGCGGGATGTTCAGCGTCACACGGGTGATCCCGTCCTCACTGTACTCCACCAGTTTGTCCCGCACCTCGGCCAGATCGAAGAGCTCCGGCCTTAGCTCCGTGGTGTCGCGCTCCTCCTTCACCCCGGGTTGTTCGGTGAGCTCGTAATAATCGCACAGGCCGCTCTCCTGCAACAGGCCATAGACCGCCTTGCAGCCTTGGCAGCAGAAGTCCTTCTCATCGAACCGCAGATGGTCCTCCTTGCACGCGTCGCCGCAGTGGAAACACGTGGTCTTTTGCGCGATGTGTTGTTGCACGTGACAAAAGTCAGGTGGGGTGCTTCGGTAGGACATGACGAACATCAGGCTGTTCGCAGGGGGGGCGGTCGTAGGGCGATGACCGGTACAATGCCCCTTCTACCTTTGGCGCATCGACCATGGGTGATCATCTGCGGCAGATCGGCAGCTACCTCGGGCACCTGGTGAAGGCGCGCAACCGGCATGGCGTGCATAGTCCTTTCGTGTACGAACTGATCACCCAGGTATTGCGTTCGGGTGGTGACAGGCCCGAGTTCACCGCGATCGAACAGGCACGGACCGAACTCTTGGTGAGCGAACAAACGATCCGGGTGAACGACCTGGGTGCTGGTTCCCGGGTGTTCGACCTCCCCGTGCGCCGTGTGTCGGACATCACCCGGTCGGCGGTGAAGGCACCCAGACAGGCGCAACTACTTTTCCGGCTGGCACGATACCTTGACGCGGGCACTGTGGTGGAACTGGGAACCTCCTTCGGCATCAGCACGCTCTATCTGGCGCGCGGTGCCGAGAACGGCGTGGTCCATACCATCGAGGGTTGTCCGCAGACCTACCGCATCGCACAGCACCATTTCGAATTGCTCGAACAGCGCAACATCGAACCCCTCCTCGGCAGTTTCCGCAAACGTCTTCCTGAAGTGTTGGAACAGTTGGATGCCCTTGACCTGGTGTTCCTCGATGGGCATCATGCCAAGGAACCCACCCTGGAGTATTTCGACTTGTGCCTACAACGGTCGCACAACGATACTGTTCTAGTGCTCGACGACATCCACTGGAGCCGAGGCATGGAAGAGGCTTGGATCGCCATCAAGGGTCATCCGCGGGTGACGGTGACCATCGACCTGTATAGCATGGGGTTGGTCTTCCTGCGCACCGAACAGGCCAAGGAGCATTTCGTGCTGCGCTATTGATCGCGCGCGGTCGCTCCTGCCGATCGGGTGGATCGACGCACAACCCAGCCCCGCCGTCGTTACTTAGCGGACCATAAACTGCTGCACCATGAAGATCTACACCCGCACCGGCGACCAGGGCACCACGGGCCTGCTCGGTGGCGCCCGAGTGGGCAAGGACAACCTCCGGATCGAAGCATATGGCACGGTGGACGAGTTGAACAGCCACATCGGCATGCTCATCGATCTCTCGAACGGCCACCAAGCGGGGTTATTGGACACGGTGCAGCATACCCTGTTCGTCATCGGCAGTCGCTTGGCGAGCAGCAGCGAAGAGGAGGCCACCCGGTTCCACGTGCCCACGATCACCGATGCGGACATCAACGCGCTGGAACATGCCATGGACACCATGGATCGCGACCTGGAGCCCATGCGCAATTTCATCCTACCCGGTGGTCATCCGGCCATCTCCCAAGCGCATATCTGCCGCACCGTATGCCGCCGTGCCGAACGGCGCGTGGTCCATCTGGCCGCCGAGGAGCCATTGCCCGAAGTGGTGGTGCGTTACCTCAATCGCTTGTCCGACCTGCTCTTCGTGCTGGCGCGCCATCTGGGAAAGGTGCATGGGGTCGCCGACCGTCCATGGCTGCCGAGGGGCTGAGAATGCCCGTTGACCGCGGGTTCCACCGCCGGTTGATAAGTCACTGTCCGACCGATCGTGTTCCGTCTATATTTGCGGCCAATTTCACGGACCCTAACACGGCCTATCGATGTACTGGACACTGGAACTCGCCTCCTACTTGGAGGATGCACCTTGGCCCGCCACCAAGGATGAATTGATCGACTTCGCGATGCGGACCGGCGCTCCTTTGGAAGTGGTGGAGAACCTGCAGGCCATCGAGGATGATGAGGAGATCTTTGAATCCATCGAGGACATCTGGCCGGACTACCCATCGAAGGAGGACTTCTTCTTCAACGAGGACGAGTATTGAGCCGCTCACACGGTACTGGAAAGCCCCCCGCCAACACGGGGGGTTTTTCATTGCGACCGGCGGTTGCTGCCGCAATGGCAGACCCGGATGCTTGGCCCGGTCCGTGCTAGGGCGGTACCCGTTACCTTTGCCACCCTTCAAGAACCGGAGCCACCGCACACCAGCACTGCCAGCCGGTCGATCACCGACCACCGCGCGAAAGGCTCCCTCATCATCCCCCCTCCGACCATGATCGGCATCCTGACCAAAGCCCTCAAGAACGTCTTCGGCGACAAGGCCACCCGTGACCTCAAGGAGGTGATGCCCTTGGTGGAGCGTTGCAAGGCCGAATTCGCCAAGCTCGATGGCCTTTCCCACAATGAGCTCCGCGATCGCACTCAGCAACTGAAAGCCCGAATTGCCGAGGCCACCCGCGAGGACGACGCCAAGGTGGAGGCCCTGCGTGCAGAGATCGATGCCGACCCGCAAATGGACATCCACGAGCGTGAGCGCCGCTATGAGGACATCGACAAGATCCAGAAGAACGGTCTCGGCAAGATCGAAGAGGTGCTGCTGGAGATCCTGCCCGAAGCGTTCGCCGTGGTGAAGGAGACCGCACGTCGGTTCAAGGAGAACACCGAGATCCGGGTGAAGGCCACCCAGTTGGACCGCGACCTGGCCCTTCGCCGTCCCGATTCCATCCGGATCGAGGGCGATGAGGCCATCTGGAAGAACAACTGGATCGCCGCAGGCAATACCGTCACCTGGGACATGCTGCACTACGATGTGCAGCTCATTGGCGGGGTGGCCCTGCACAAGGGAAGGATCGCCGAGATGGGCACCGGTGAGGGAAAGACCTTGGTGAGCACGTTGCCCGTGTTCCTCAACGCCCTCGCGGGCCGCGGGGTGCATGTAGTGACCGTGAACGACTACCTCGCCAAGCGTGATGCAGAATGGATGGGACCCTTGCACGAGTTCCACGGCATGCGGGTGGACTGCA
>DAOORM010000151.1:0-5798 GCA_035389265.1 Flavobacteriales bacterium
GTGCGCGTGGGTGAATGGGTGCTCGCTGTGGGCAACCCGATGAACCTGACCAGCACGGTCACTGCCGGTATCGTCAGTGCCAAGGCGCGGAACATCAACCTCCTGCAGTACGATGCGGCACGGGACATCATCCCGTTGGAGTCCTTCATCCAGACCGATGCGGCCATCAACCCCGGCAACAGTGGCGGCGCCTTGGTGGATGCGACCGGCCAGCTCGTAGGGATCAACAGCGCCATCGCCAGCACCACCGGCGCCTACTCGGGTTACAGCTTCGCCATACCGGCCAACATCGTTCGTAAGGTGGCCAGTGATCTGCTCGAATTCGGCAGTGTGCAGCGTGCGTACATCGGTGTGAGCATCCGCGACATGGACCAGAAGCTGGCCGATGAGGTCGGACTGGAACGCATCAAGGGTGTCTACGTCAACGGCATCACCGACGGTGGTGCTGCCCAAAAGGCCGGCATGCAAACAGGCGATGTGATCATGAAGGTGGGCAATATCGAAGTGAACAACGTACCCCAACTCCAGGAGCAAGTGGGCAAGTTCCGTCCGGGCAATAGCGTTCCGGTCACTGTTTTCCGCAAAGGGAAGGAACAGGTGTTCGACATGACGCTCCGGGGCAAGGAAGGCACCACCGTGGCCAACGTGGAGACCCGCAGTGTGGGATCGGCCTCCTTGGGCGCTGAGTTCGGCCTCGCGACAAGTTCGGAGCTGAAGGCACTCGGCATCGAGCACGGCGTGAAGGTCACCGGCATCAACGGCGGCAAATTCCGCAGCAGCGGCATCAAGGAGGGCTTCATCATCACTCGCATCGACCAGGAGCCGATCAAAGACCCTGCACAGCTCGCCAAACTGCTGGAAAGCAAGCGCGGCGGTGTGCTGGTGGAAGGCGTGTACCCCAATGGCACCCGCGCCTATTACGGCTTAGGGCTCTAATGGCCTTGCGTATCAAGGCATTCTGATCGGATCGACCCCTCACTTGTGTTCCGGCTTGTCCGGTACCGGTGGGGGGTCGTACCTTCGCAGCCCGTCCGGGTAAGTGTACTTGCCTTGAAGGGATCGTCAATTCTACTCGGACCCACTTAAAAGACTCTCGCGTATGGCATCCAGGATGCGTCAGCTTAAGATCACGAAGTCGATCACCAACAGGGAAAGTCAGTCTCTGGACAAATACCTGCAGGAGATCGGCAAAGAAGGCCTGATCACCGCCGATATGGAGGTGGAACTGGCGCGACGCATCAAGGAAGGTGATGGGCTTGCACTGGAGAAACTGGTGAAGGCGAACCTTCGCTTCGTGGTCTCCGTGGCCAAGCAATACCAGAACCAAGGCCTCAGCCTGCCCGATCTGATCAACGAGGGCAACCTCGGCCTGATCAAGGCGGCTCAGCGTTTCGACGAGACCCGCGGTTTCAAGTTCATCTCCTACGCCGTATGGTGGATCCGCCAGAGCATCCTGCAAGCCCTGGCCGAACAGAGCCGCATCGTGCGCCTGCCACTCAACCAGGTGGGTAGTTTGAACAAGATCAACAAGGCCTTCGCCAAGTTGGAGCAGGAGTATGAGCGTCCACCCAGCGCGGATGAACTCGCCGTGTTCCTCGACCTGCCCGCCGAGAAAGTGAGCGACACCATGAAGGTGAGCGGTCGCCACATCAGCATGGATGCCCCCTTCGTGGAGGGCGAGAGCAACAGCTTGCTGGACGTGCTGCCCAACAATGACAGCGCACCGGCCGACCGTCTGCTCCTGAACGAATCCCTGGCCAAGGAGATCGAGCGCGCCCTGAGCACCCTCACCGAGCGCGAGCGCGATGTGGTGAAGCTGTTCTTCGGCATCGGCATCAACCACGGCCTCACCTTGGAAGAGATCGGCGCCAAGTTCGACCTCACCCGCGAACGCGTGCGGCAGATAAAGGAGAAGGCCATCCGCCGCCTACGACACACCAGCCGAAGCAAACTGTTGAAAGCCTACCTGGGCTGATCGAAAAAGGGGGGCTTGTCGGCCCCCTTTTGTTTTTCCACCTGAACCTCAATTCCCCATCAACAAACGCTAATGGAGACCGTAGCAAAAGCCGGTTACGAAGCCGGACTGAAGGAGTACGTGGATCGTGAACGCGCAGCCGTGGACCTGATCAACTCGGTGGGTCAGCTCATGTACGGCAAAGGCGTTGAACTGGTGTTCTTCCGGAACCACCTGTTGGACATCAGCATCTCGGAGGTGATCAAGCTCTTCAAATACGCCGAGGAGGTGGTGAAGAAGCCGATCGATGTGAACACCACGGCTGAAGTGGCCCGCGGCCTGCTCGCCTTGGACCTCGCACCGAGCAAGATCGATATCGGCAAACTGAGCCATGAGTTCACCAGCAGTGGAAGCAAGTCCGTGGGTGAGTTCTTGAAGACCCATTTGAGCGGCTTCATCGGTGAGGACAAGCACCGGTTCCAGCCCCAGGATGTGGTCCTTTATGGCTTCGGGCGGATCGGGCGGATCGCCGCACGCGAACTGGTGAAGCAGGCCGGCAAGGGACAACAACTGCGCTTGCGCGCCATCGTCACCCGCACACTCACCGATGCCGAGATCGTGAAGCGGGCCGCATTGCTCCGGAACGACAGCGTACACGGGTCCTTCAAAGGCACCGTGATCGAGGACGTACCGAACAAGCAGATCATCATCAACGGCCAACAGGTGCAACTCATCGCGGCCGCGATTCCGGAGGATATCGACTACACCCAGTACGGCATCAATAACGCCTTGGTGATCGACAATACCGGGGCCTTCACGAAGCGCGCCGATCTGGAGCGCCACCTGAAGAGCAAGGGTGTGGCCAAGGTGCTCCTGACCGCTCCAGGTAAGGAGGTGCCGAACATCGTCTACGGCATCAACCACAAGGAAGTGGATATCGAGAACGAGAAGGTGTTCAGCGCAGCCAGCTGCACCACCAACGCCATCTGCCCTATCCTGAAGGTGGTGGAGGACAACCTCGGCATCGAGAAAGGCCACATCGAGACCGTTCACGCCTACACCAACGACCAGAACCTGCTGGACAACTACCACAAAGGTCCTCGTCGGGGCCGCAGTGCCGCCATCAACATGGTGATCACCAGTACCGGCGCCGGTACGGCCGTTTCCAAAGCCATTCCAAGCCTGAAGGATAAGCTCACGGCCAACGCGGTACGGGTGCCTACACCGAACGGCTCGCTGGCCATTATGAACCTGACCCTGAAGAAGCCCATCGCTGATCTGCCGGCGATGAACGACATGATCCGCAGGGCCGCGCTGGAAGGGGAACTCGTGAATCAGATCCACTACCAGGTGGATCCTGAGCTGGTGAGCAGTGACATCATCGGAGATACCTGCTGCAGCGTGTTCGACAGCAACGCCACGATCGTGAGCCCCGACGGCAAGAGCGTGGTGCTCTATGCCTGGTACGACAACGAGTTCGGCTACACCAAACAGGTGATCCGGCTGGCCAAGCATGTCACCAAAGTGCGTCGCTTGGTGTACTACTGAGAACATCGAATTTCCTCTGGAATGCCCGCTGCATGAACTTGCAGCGGGCATTCTTGTTCTTCCCCAAGAGCCCCCGATGTCCATACTGGGATCGTCCAGCAGGCCAGCCAGGGTGGTTCGGCCATGTTCGTTCAGTATCGATCCGGCATGTCCAACAATAGGGTGCCAAAAGACGGAACCCCGGCTTTCACCGGGGTTCCGCATAAGTGTCGGGGTACGTTTGCTCCGAACGATCACCCGACGAAAATCTCACAACTCCCTAGCTGTCAATACATAGAGAAGCAATAGCATCGTCACTGAGGCAATAATGAGGGCTGTCCTTGATAAGACCTCATCTCGACGTTGATACCACCTGTTGCTGACCATGACCACTTCTTTGACATCACAAATGTGAAGCGGCCTGGATCCTTGTGCAACGGGCACCTCCGTGTATTTTAACGTGGGTCAGTACCGTTATTTAGACGTATCGGTCCATGAGCCAGGGTTGGAGAATATTCCGTATCGATCCGATCCGCCCGTAGATCATTCGGGACATCTGGAAACGTCGAAGCCGCCCCTTTCGAGGCGGCTTCGACTTCGATATCATGCTCTATCAGCGCTGGATCACGATGCGTTCCGTAGTGCTGTGGTCACCGGCGATCACGCGCATCAGGTACACGCCACTGCGGAGGTCACCCAGTTCGAGGCTCGTGTTGATCTGACCTTCCACTGCGGGCAACATGCGGCTCTGCACTTGCTTCCCGGTGAGGTCGTACAGTTCAACACCCACTTGCTCCACGTCGGCAGCGATGTGCTTGATGGACAAGGAGAGCTGCTCGCCAGTGTTCGGGTTCGGCCAGGCGAACACCTCGGTCTTCGCTACGTCGGTAGTGAGTAAGGTCTCCCCCTGAGCCTGGACCATTCCCGAGCTCGTGGCATTGCCGATGGTCACGAAGCATACTTCGCCCCATGGGCACCAGGTAACTCCAAGGTCCTTACTGATGCGGACACGAACGTTGTAGGTCACGCCGTTCACCAATGGGTTAACGGTCCAGTTGAGGACACACACGTTGTTGTTATTGGTGACCACCTTCAAGAAGTTACCCTCTCCCGGCACCGTGAACTCATACTGGTAACGGTTGGCACCTGGACGTGACCACGCGTAGATCTTGCTGGTGTTCGTACCGAACGGTTTCACCACGCCGCAGGAGAATTCAGGTGTGCCTGGCGTATTCACCAATGCAGTGGGTGGGCAATTCGCCAGTGCTGGATCGATCTTGAAGCGGCAGGCTGGACCGAAAGCGAAGTTCTCACCAGCCACACGTGCCCGGATCCGGACGTTCATGAGAACGTTCGACGGGATGTGCGGGTTGAGCGCGGTCGGGAACCATCCGTTGATCTTCATATGGCAAGCACGGGTAGCAGAAGCGGGGGAGAAACCATCGCTCACGTTGTGGCTACGGAAACGACGGTAGCTGTAGCTTCCATCAGGATCGTAGATCCAGAACTCGTATCCGCTGTTGCTCGGCTGCACGTTGTTCGCACCTCCGGGGATCCATGCAGCGCTCACGGCAGCATTCGCCGTGGCGACCACGTATTGGTTCGCCACCCAGAACTCGCGATCACAATGGGCGAAGATCAAACGGTCGTCGCTCAAAGGCAGGCAGAACCCTTGTCCGCCAGCAATGGCACTAACACTTCCGAATGTACCATCACCCGTGTTGTCGATGATGCGACGACCGGTGGAGCCACCCTCTTTCAGGACATAACCTCCCGTGGTCATGCCATCACCTGCACTGTCGAAGACACGCAAGGCATAGCAGCCATCGTTCAGGCAGCACTGCTCACCGATCACTGAATTGTTGATGCCCGTGTAGGGTCCACCTTGACAGAGCGCATTGCCACCGCCTTCAGGAATGATCTCCCAAGTGGTCTCGCCGCCATTGGCATCCGTGCTGATCACCAGGTTCACGAATTGCTCGCAACCCACCGGCTCACCGACGCAAGTGCAGTTCTGCGACCACGTATCGTTGATCGTTCCCGCATTCCCATCATCGCAGGGCGTATTGGGTACCGTGAGATCAAGTACCAGTACCTCCGTCACGCAGCCGTTCAAGAAGGTGTACGTACCGCTCTGCGTGTAGACCTGACCATTGATGGCCCATGTGTAGTTCGCACCGCACACATCCACCTCGTTCGTGTTCGTGGAGCTCGGAACGATGGTAAGCACCAAGGTCTCCGTAGCGCAACCATCCACATCCGTGTAGGTACCGCTCTGCGTGTAGGTGGCACCGTTCACGCTCCACGTGTACGTATC
>DAOORM010000152.1:0-3616 GCA_035389265.1 Flavobacteriales bacterium
GTGACAGCCATGTTCGGTGTGCTGATGACGCCTGTGCCACCGGACCAGAACATGGAGGCCACGTTACCCGTGGTCACCGCTTCGAGTTGGATCGTTCCACCGCATTCCACCGTGGTCGGTTCGGTGGTGATATCCACCCCCAAAGCGGTGAATGGCGCTTGGCAGCCGTCGTTCACGTAGCTCACCACTGGCGCACCAGGCCACGATACTTGCAGGCTGGATCCATCATTCACCGTGGATCCACCGCCGTAGCTACCCAGTTGATTCACCAGTTGGCGACAGTCATAGGCCACCGAGTCGGCGCATTGTTCCGACACCACGTAGAGGATGAATTCACGGTTGTCCGAATTCCCGGAAGGGGTGTTGGTCACCGCGTTGCCGTTCGTGGTGTTCTTGAAATGCCCCAGGCTGTTACCCGGTGTTTGGAAGATCACGAACAACGTATCGCTCAACCCCGCGAACGAGTTGCCTGCGATGCACATGTCCGTGCTGGTGATGCCGAGCACACTGGCGCCTGGCGGTAGTACGCCGTTCAGCGGCTCCACGAGCAGACCGCAGTTGGTGATGGTCGCGTTCAACTGAGCGGTCAGGTTGGCCGTGGTCGCGTTCAGTATCCAGCCTAAGAACGCGTTCGGGGTGGCCCAGTCGGCCTCCAGGTCGTTCAAGGTGATGGGAGAGGGCCCCACCCTGAACCGGAACATCTCGTTCTCGCCCTCCTGCGCACCCGGACAAGCCGAATTGCAGGCATCCACGAGGACACGCTCGATCTCCAAACACTTCGTGGGCATCTGCGCCTGCACGAATGCAGGCCCCAGCAACACGAACAGCGCTGCACCGAACCTATGGCCAATTCCTGTGCGTTGCATGGTGATGGTGGGTGATCTTCGTTACGACACACCGGACGGTGCTTGGTCCGATCAGCCGCGGATGGAGTTGACGAAACGCATGCCCACCAACCGATCATAGCGCTGTTGACGGTCCGTGACATACACCAACACCAGGTAATCGTTCTCGGTCTGGTAGTGCGATCCTTCGATGGCCGTCAGATCCGGCACGGCTGCTCCACTTGGTAGTGTCGCATAAGTGAAGTCGTAGAAGCCCTGCTTCAGAAGGATGGTGGCCTTGTAGCTGCGTTCCTCCGGCGACCACGACATGCGATATTCCTTGCGGCATTGCAGATCACTGAAGCCACCGTACACGTAGACCTCCGCACCGAGCTCTTCCGGCATGGGCTGGGTGAAGTGCACCTTCACGTAGTCCGTGCCCAGCGGATCCCCATCCACCAGATCGTTGCGCACCAGGAATTTCCCATTGATGTCGCGTTGGTTGTCGTACACCCGCAGATTGCGTTTCTGCTCGGGCATCAGATAGGCCTCGTAAAGGCCGCCACCGTCGCCAAAGGAGATGCGCGCGATGTTCCGCGTGGCTAGTCTGATGTTCTTCAGGTCGAAGTTCCTGAATTCGTTCGCGCCCATGAACAGCCCTTGCCTGGGGAAGTCGTAGACGAGTTCGTTGTCGCGCATGAAGCGTGGCTGCAACCCGGTACGTGCATCATCCCACCGCATGTTCTGCAGGATCGTCACCTGCACATCTCCAAATGGATCCTGGATGTAGAAGCCCGGATGCCTGATCACCAGATCCACCTGTTGTGCTGCGTCGCGCAACTCGACATCCCGCGTGGCCTGGACCCGTGCATCCACCTGGATCTTCTGCTCCGCGACCATGAAGCGGCGCGTGAGCACCAGGTCGTCCTCGTCGCTGCCGCGGAAGACCTTCAACAAGTAATTACCCGACCGCGTAAAACGCATCATCTGGTTCGGGAATTCCAATTCGTAATGGATGAAGGGCTGGAGCGTGTTATAGCTCTGCTGGCCGGAAGGCAGGTAGTCCGTCATCGCGCCGCTCAGGTACTGGCCGGGCATCAGGTCGCTCGGTTCCCAGTTCGCGCTGCAGTGCACCACTGTGTAGCTCAGGTTCTCGATGTTCGGCTGCAGATCATCGAACCGCAGGACCAACGGTTCCTGGCCCTCCAGGTCCGTAAGCGGCGGCGCCAGCTCGAAGCCGCGTTTGAAGAGTTGTACCGTATGGATCGTGGGGCTATACACCCGGTCCTCGTAGCGTAAGATGTCCTCTTGGTAATACTCCACCGGGCCAGCGGCCACTGGCGTGCTGGAGCCACAGCCCGTGACAGCACAGAAGAGGAGCGGGGCGGTGCCAGCCACCAGCCAGTGCCGCGCATGCGTCAGCGGAGTGGTGATGCGGTCGAGGTACAATGGTTCCAGACTTTTTTTGAGCCAACTTGGCGGTTCCGAAGGTACGGAGCACCGCCGCCTTCACCTCCGTTCGCATGATAACCATCCTGCTTTCCGCTGCTTGCTTGCTCCTCATCCTGGGGATGCTGGCCGGTTCCGGACGTCGGTCCGTGCGCTCACGCATCCACATCACGGTGAACGGCGGCCGCGTGCTCGAGGTGAGCGGCGGGCAGAGCCTCTTCCACAAACTCAAGGAACACGGCGTGGAATTACCCTCCACCTGCGGTGGCAAGGGTTCGTGTGCGCAGTGTCGCTGCCGTGTCCTGGGCGGTGGCGGCCCGATCACGGAGCAGGAACGGCCCTACTTCACGCTGGCCGAGGTGACCGACAAGTGGCGGCTGGCCTGTCAGGTGAAAGTGGTCGCGGACCTGGTGGTGCAGCTCCCTGAACAAGCAGGCGTGGGATCCTGAGCGTTGTCTGAAGTGGATCCTGTGTTCGGTCACTGGAAGCGATCTTTGTCCCCGCATGCGCATCGGCATCGTCTGTTATCCCACCTTCGGTGGAAGTGGCGTGGTGGCCACGGAGCTTGGAATGGCCTTGGCCGATAAGGGCCACATCATCCATTTCATCACGTATGACCGCCCTGTAAGGTTGCGCGACCACCCCAATGTGTTCTACCACGAGGTGCGCGTGAGCGACTACCCGCTGTTCGATTATCAACCCTATGAGCTCGTGCTCACCAGCAAGTTGGTGGATGTGGCCAAGTTCGCTGGACTTGATGTGTTGCATGTGCACTATGCGATCCCGCATGCATCGGCTGCGTGGATGGCACAGCGGATCCTGGCCGCCGAAGGCCTGCGCTTGCCGTTCGTGACCACCTTGCACGGCACGGACATCACGTTGGTGGGACGCGATCCGAGTTTCGAACCGGTGATCACCTTCAGCATGGAACGGAGCGATGCGGTGACCGCCGTCTCCGAAAGCCTGAAGCGTGACACCTACACACATTTCCCACTGAAACGCGAGGTTCAGGTTATCCCCAATTTCGTGTGCGTGGATCAATACGAACACACGCCAGACCCCACCTTGCGGGCTAGGTATGCGCCGAACGGGGAACGCCTGGTCGTACACGTCTCCAACTTCAGGCCAGTGAAGCGTGTGCAGGATGTCGTGGGTATGTTCAAGCTGCTGAACCAGCGGATACCTTCACGGCTGCTCCTCATCGGTGATGGACCGGAACGCCAGCGCATCGAAACGATCTGCCGACAATCAAGCGGTTGCGACTCGATCCAGTTCTTGGGCAAGATGACACGGCCCGAGGAGGTCATGGCAAGTTGCGACCTCTTCGCGCTCACCAGCGACAG
>DAOORM010000152.1:3716-5770 GCA_035389265.1 Flavobacteriales bacterium
CTGATGGAGATCGTCAGTGAACGGGTGAGCATTGATCGTGCCGACGGCCGCCTCAGTGTGGTGATCAGTGCCAGACTGCCCAAATCAAAGGAGGCGCTGGTCGTGGCGTGGTCGATCGCTTGGTTCGCATCAGGCGTTTATGTGGCCATTGCACGAGCCGGACTACCCGACGGTGACCCCAAACGTCAATTCTGGTTGGTGTTCCTGGCCTTTTGGGCGTATTTCCTGGTGCGCGTGGGCCGTGCGGTGCTGTGGCGCCTCAAGGGCTTTGAATTGTGGCGGCTGAAGGATGGTGTGCTCACGGTGAAGGACAGCATCTTCGGTTATGGCAAAGCCAATACCTACTTCGTGGAGAACATCCAGAAGCTCGGCGCACTGAACATCGATGCCACTTCGTTCAAGTACCAGCTCACCGATTCGTTCTGGACCATCGGTGGTGAGCGACTGGGCTTCGAGCATCTCGGGCGCAAGGTGATCTTCGGCAAAGGCTTGAACGAAGCGGAGTCGAAGCGTGTGCTCTTCGTGCTGCAAGAGTCCCTGAAGCTGGCGCGCAAGCAGGCTTCGGCTCAGTAAGGCTCCAACCGGAAAGCATTCCCCCTGACCCGTCGGGTCTGCTGCCCATCGATGACCTGTTCCAGGATCATCGCTTGTGCGGCGGCCGAATCCAAGGCCACATCGATGCTGTTCACCGCGCCCGATGGTACTCCGGCCTGCTCCAAGGCGGCCAATAGATCCGTATGCATCCAAGGGGCGATCACGCCGCTCAGTTCGTCGGAGAGTTCCTGCCGGTGCTGGACCCGAGCCACATTCCGGTCATAGCGTGGGTCGGTGATCAGGTCTGTTCGTTGAAGCACTTCGCAAAGGCCCTTGAATTGGGCATCGCTACCTACCGCCAGGATGATGCGGCCTCCATCGGCACAGCTGAAGATCTCCCCGTATGGCGCGATGTTCGGGTGCAAGGTGCCCAAAGGCTTGGCCACAGCGCCCGTCATCAAGTGGTTGCTCGCTTGGTTGATCAAGCCGGTGAGTGCTGACTCCTCCAGAGAAACTTCCACGTAGGCTCCCTTCCCTGACCGTTCCCGTTGCCACAACGCCAGCAACACACCTTCTTTCAGCTGGTGGGCCGCCAGCACATCGATCAAGGCGATGGGAAGCTTGGCGAGGTGCGCCTCATCGGTGCCCGTCATGCTGATGTAGCCGGTCTCCGCCTGGAGCACCACATCGAAAGCCGGTCGCAGCGGTTGGTGCGCGAAGCCTTTGATGTGCCCATGGATCAGCCGGGGATTCAACCCGCGCAACCGATCGCGTTGCAGACCCAGCTTCTCAGCATCCGCGGCCAGGTGGTTGGTGATCAACACATCCGCCCGTTGCACCAAGGCGTCGAAGACGAGGTGTTCTTCGGGATCCTTCAGATCCATCCACCGGTGCTCCTTGCCCCAGTTCACGCTGCTGAAGTAGGCGCTCACCGGAGCGGTCGGATCCTCCACCGGCAGCTTCCACTTGCGTGTCACATCGCCGCCAGCGCGCTTGTTCTCGATCTTGATCACCCGGGCACCCAGTTCGGCGAAGAACATGCCCACGGCAGGTCCCGCTAGTACACCGGCGGTCTCGAGGATGAGGAGGTCGCGCATGGCTGACAAGGTATCGTTGTTGACCAATTCTACGGCTGGGCTTCATCATCAAGTGCATAGCACTAGATCGACCGGCTACGGTTGGACCAGGTTTGGCCGTGAAGTGGATCACGCCCATTTCCGCTGCGCGTCCATGGGGCTTTTTCGTTCGCTTTCTCGCTCGAGTAGGCTCGGCTCCTGCGCGCACGAAAAAGCCCCGTCCACCGTACGGCGGACAGGGCTTGATCATCATGTGCCCAGGACTGGATTGACCGATGACGGTCGGACCAGGTTTGGCCGTGAAGTGGATCGCGCCCGGCCCGCTTCGCTGGCCTCGGGGCTTTTTCATGCCTTTCTCGCTCCAGCGTTGCTTGGCTCGGCCGGTCACGAAAAAGCCCCGCCGCTTCGCGGCAGGGCTTGATCATCATGTGCCCAGGACTGGAT
>DAOORM010000153.1:0-5742 GCA_035389265.1 Flavobacteriales bacterium
CAAGCCCCTTCAAGGGGATCACGGAGAACAGCAGGATCAGCAGGATGGACCTCATCACTGTTGTAGACGGAATTGTCGCACGGTCCGTTGTGTGGAGGTGCTCATTTCCAAGTAGTACGAGCCATCCGGATTATACGGGAGTGCCAATTCCAAGGATAACCGGCCATTTAGTACAGGCTGGTCGTTCCAAACATGAAGACGGTTGTGCTGCGTATCGAGCAATGCGAAGTGGATGACCTGCGGTTCCGGTACTGCCAATTCAACGAAGAGCCTTGAAGGATGGTATGCGACCGTCAGCGTCACCACCTCGGCGTGCAACGGGGCTGGCATGTCCTTGGCGAGCACATGGCGTTTGAGTCGGCGGAAGGCCAGTAAAAGGACAAGGATGCTCAAGGTGATGATGAGCGCCGTTCGGATGTTCTCCAGGTCCTGCATCACAATACGATAACGCCTTGAATGCTCGTCGCCTGGTCATAGCGCACCACCACATCCTCCGCGTTCATCATCACTTCGCGAATGGTGACGCTCACGTATTTCCCACCGGCGCTATACCGTCGTAGGACCTCACTTTCCGCAGGGAAGAGCGCGAGCACGGCGTTCAAGCGGGCCGCTTCCGGTTCCAGTACGAACTTGTACATGTATACCGAGGGCCATTCGTGCACCTCGTTCAGCCGATCCCGTAGGCGGTCCTTTGCTTCGTCGCTCAGCATGCGTTTCCTTTACAAAGGTACAGTGGTGTGCTGATCGAACCTTTGATCGCTCCGCGTGTACCGTTGCATGTAACGCTTGGCCATGATGCACATCCGACAGTTGTTGTTCGTATCCTTCCTCCTACCCGGTGCAGCGGGAGCCCAAGCCCCCTCTCCGGCCAAGGATGTGCAGGTACCTTCTGCTGTTCGTGATGCTTATCAGGGAGCGTGGGAAGTATCCACCACCCAGGATGCTGAGAAGTTGGAGCAGATCCCGGATGCTGCTTTGTTCAGCGCACCCAAGGCCAACCTTGATGCCTTCCGTCAACAGCGCAACGATGCGCTCATCCGCGGAAAAGGTGAGCTCACCCCCGCCGACAGGGACCTGCTCAAGCAACAATTCACCGCATTGGAGGCTATCGATCCACAGGGATTCGATACCCATTTGGCCGGATATCATCTATTGTTCCCGGATCAAAAGGCTTTCGGTCACTTGGAAGCTGCAGTAGCGCAGGACGCTGATCGGCCGGAACTCATCGCACCTCGTTTGGTCAGCGCGGTGCGGTCGGGGGATCGCGTGGCCTTCGAATGGTGGGGTAAGGCGCTGAAGGAAAAGGACCACGTGGCGCCCGGGCTTTGGGCCGCAGCCAAGGACCTGCTGCTTTCCGTGGATCAGGATGGTGTACTGATCACTGCTGGGGAGATGGACGCCTACCCGACCTGGGGGCTTCAGGCTGCGAGCGGCGAACGGCGTGACGTACTGGTGGTGGATGAGCGTTTATTGGCCGATCCCGCCTATCGTCAACGGGTATGGACGGATGCCCGGTGCGTCGGTCCCGTGCCAACCTCCACCGAAGCACTTATCGCCGCATTGCCGGGCTCCTCCCCGCGCCCGGTCTTCCTTTCCATGGCTTTAGGAGGTCGTATCGATCCCTCCTGGGAGGATGAACTCTACGTTACCGGTACAGCGTTCCGGTTCAGTGAAACCCCATTCGACAATATCCCTGTCCTGGAGATGCGTTGGGTGGACTTGAAGAAACCGATGGATGCAGGACCGCTCTCCCGGAACTACCTGGTACCGGCAGTGGTGCTGTTGAAGCATTTCAGAGCGGTCGGCGATGAGGCGGGCGTGGCTCGTATGGAACGCAGCGTCCGCGCGCTGGCCCAGCAGCTCAAGGTCACCAACGAACTCTATCGGACCGGTATACTCCAACACTGAGCCCATGGGTCTGTTCAGCAAGGAGTATCATCAGAGCAGTGACGAGCGGCTCATGGAATTGGTAGTACGCGGGGATGAACGGGCGTTCGCCGCACTCTATGATCGCTATCAACGTCGGCTGTTGAACTACTTCCACCGCATGCTTTGGAGTGATCGGGAAACGGCTCGTGACCACGTGCAGGAACTCTTCACGAAACTGGCCCAGCGACCCGCGAGCTACGATCCCTCCAGACCATTCCGCACCTGGTTGTTCAGTGTAGCGAACAACATGTGCAAGAACGCCTATCGCCATCAAGTCGTGGTGAAGGCGGCGGCGCTGGAACTGCGACAGGCTCCCGATCGCGTGGATGCCCAGAACGGCGTGGAGGTCGACCGTGAGCGCTTCCGTGACCGATTGGATGAGGAATTGGATCGACTGGACCCGGACCACAAGGCCACCTTCGTGATGCGTTATCACGAGGACATGGCCATCAAGGAGATCGCGGCAGCGTTCGGATGTTCCGAAGGCACCGTGAAGTCACGCTTGTTCTACACACTGAAGAAACTGGCCGAACGCCTGAAGGAGTTCGACCCTCAAGCCCTGGAACGCCATGGAAAGGCATGAACGCTACGACCCCGAGGACATTGAACACTTGCTGAGCGAGCGGTCCTTCGACGCACTGCTTGAAGAGGAGCGCGCCTACGTGATGCGCCATCTTGGTGGCCGGGAGGAATATGAGAACATGCGAGCCCTGTTGTTGCATGTGCGACACGATGAGCAGCAGCGTGAGGAGATCGAGGGTGATGAACAAACACGGGACCGAGTAATGGGCGCGTTCAGGGCTCAGCAACGGCCTACTTGGCGGATCTGGCTGAACAGCCTGGCAAGTGTGTTCGCTATTGATGAGCATCGCTCGTATTGGAAGCCTGCATTGGCCTTTGGAAGTTTGGCTGCTTTGATCGGGTTGGGGGTGTACCTTGCTGTGGTATTGCCTGGAAAAGGTGAACTGGAATTGGCCGAGGTTCGCCAGGTACCACAGAAGACCGTAACGGAACCCGGGTCCTCCAAGGAACCAGCCCTCACTCCGGTGACACCACCGAGCGATGTTGCGGCCCAGCCGGAAACCGCAGCAGCCCCTCCGAATGCCGCAGAGGCTGCGGATCGGTCCGTTGCAATTGAGCATTCATCCGACAACACAGGTGAAGTGGATGCCGTGGTGAGGAACAACGAGGCGAGCTTGGAAGAGGAGAGCCAGGAGGATGTGGTCGGGGCACCTGTGACCGGTGCTGTGGCGACGGTGACAGTACCTGCGCATGCGGAAACAGTCGACCTGGATGATGTGCGGGTGGTGGAAGTGCGGGAACTGGTGACCAACCAGAGCATGAGCAATGCGTCCGGTGTTCAAATAACGAAGACCAAGGCTCGGACGGAAAGGTCGAAGGGCACTGTTCGACAACGATCCCGAAATATGGCCAATGATCCTGAGGTCAGAGGCTTACTGGCCCAAGGCTGGTAACATTACTCGACGGTGAAACGCTCTGTGAGCGTGAGGTCCTTGGATGTCACTACCAGCGTATGTTCTCCGCGTGGAAGTATCCCTTTGTCCAAGCGCCGCACCAATTCATCCTGCATCGCCTTTCCCTCCTCGCGGTAAAGCGTGCGGCCTTGGCCGTCCTTCACTTCCATGGTGACCACACCGATCTTGCGGTGGTGATGAAGTTGGATGGTGACAAAGGCGGATGAGCGTGAGGCGCTCACGGACAAATGCGATCCACCAGCATGGCCACTGCCATCACCGCGTGGAACGGCTTGAACCAAGCCTGACACAGAAATGGAGAGTGCTATGAGGAGTGTCCGTGATCGTGACATCGAACCAAAGGTAGCCGGAATCACCCGAGATCTGCAACCGGGGACTCAAGAGCCCTCCCACTTCCGCTCGCTGCGGCATTCGATCAGTTCGCCGGCCGCACCTTTCTGAAGGGCCATTTCAAAGCCGTTGTAGACGCTCCAACCCCCGTGGTCGCCATCCATGCGCAGGGCCAGGAATCCCACCTGAAGGCCTTCGGTATCCGGCACTTTCCGCAGGATCCGCTTGATCACCTCGCGACAGGCCTCCTCCGCCGTGCGTCCCTGTCGCATCAGTTCCACCACGGCATGGCTGGCCGCCGTGCGGATCATGAGCTCCCCTACTCCGGTGGCACAGGCTGCGCCCACGTCGCCATCCACGAAGAGGCCTGCTCCGATGATCGGGGAATCACCCACGCGGCCATGGATCTTGAAGGCCATGCCGCTGGTGGTGCAGCTGCCGGCAAGGCGCCCTTGAGCATCCATGGCGATCATACCGATGGTGTCGTGGTTCTCGATGTTCACGACCGGCTTGTAATCACTGGTCACCAGCCACTCCTGCCAGGCCTTGCGCACCTCGGGGATCTCCAGGTCGCGCGGTGTGAAGCCGTTCTCTCGGGCCCATTGTTCGGCACCGCTGCCCACCAGCATCACGTGCGGGGTCTTCTCCATTACGGCGCGGGCGATGCTCACGGGGTGCTCGAAACGTTGCACGAAGGCCACCGAACCGGCGCGTCCATCGTGGTCCTGGATGCAGGCATCGAGGGTCACCTTGCCATCGCGGTCCGGCATGCCGCCTAGCCCCACACTGCGGTTGCTGAAGTCGCTTTCCACCACGGCCACACCCTGTTCCACGGCATCCAGCACGCTGCCACCGTTCTGAAGCACCTTCCACGCCTTGGCATTAGCTTCCATTCCGTGTTTCCACGTGCTCAGCACGATCGGACCCTGCACTTTACGTGCGGGTAGGGCTTCTGTCTCCGGCCCTTGATGCTCGCCACCTATCATGCAGCCGGTAGCGAGAGCTGCCGAACCGGCCAGACCCACTTTCAGGAAATGCCTCCGATCGCTCATGGGGGGTCGAAGATAGCGGCATGGAGGGGCACCAACCCTTTGCCAACGTCGCAAGGTGTGCCCGATCCATCCGCCCCGACTACATTGGTGGCCGCCAACTCCCTTCATGCCAACTTCCGCCGCCCGGCCCCTGGCCGTCCTGACGTCCCTCTTCTTTCTCTGGGGCTTCATCACCGTGCTGAACGATGTGCTGGTGCCACATTGGAAGCAGCTCTTTGAACTGAGCTATGCCCAAAGCCTGCTGGTGCAGTTCTGCTTCTTCGGTGCCTACTTCATCGGTTCATTGGCCTACTACCTCATTTCGGTCTCCTCCAGCGATCCCATTGCGCGCATCGGCTACAAGCAGGGGCTCATCCTTGGGCTGGTGATCTCGGCCCTGGGCTGTGCCCTGTTCGCGCCAGCCACGGTCTTGCACAGCTATGCAGCCCATCTCATGGCGCTCTTCGTTCTGGGGCTCGGCTTCACCGTGCTGCAGATCGCGGCGAACCCCTTCGTGGCCATCATCGGTCCACCGGAAAGTGCCAGCAGCCGATTGAACCTGGCACAGGCCTTCAATTCGCTGGGGACAACGCTCGCGCCGCTGATCGGTGGGTGGTTCATCTTCAACCAGGTGGACCCCACAACCGCCGTGCGACTCCCCTATCTCGGGCTGGCCGCCGTGCTGGTGGTGATCGCATTCGTCGTCTGGCTTACCCGGCTTCCCGAACCTCCGAGGGTCGACAGCCCTTCCACCGGAAAGGCCCTTCGCCATCCACAACTGCGCTGGGGCATGCTGGCCATCTTCTGCTACGTGGGTGCCGAAGTGGCCATCGGCAGCTTGATCATCAGCTTCCTTGGTCTGGAGCACATTCTCGGGCTGGGCGAGGATGACGCCAAACATTACCTGAGCCTTTATTGGGGCGGCGCGATGACCGGTCGTTTTCTGGGGGCGATCG
>DAOORM010000154.1:0-5721 GCA_035389265.1 Flavobacteriales bacterium
GTGATGGCTGTGCTATTGCTCCTCACACTCCTCCTGGGCTCCAACATCAACGACGCCAGTCGCTGGATCACGATCCCCATCATCAACCAGAGCTTCCAGACGAGTGATCCCGCCAAGGTGGTGCTCATCGTGTACCTGGCTCGTGTGCTCGGAAAGAACCAAGGCGAGGAGTGGACCCTGCGCGAGGTGCTGATCAAGCTGATGGTACCGGTCGGTGCGATCTGTGGCCTCATCCTGCCGGCGAACTTCTCCACGGCAGCTGTTCTGTTCGCCGTATGCATGATCATCATGTTCATCGGTCAGGTACCGCTGAAGCACATGGCCGTCATCGTTGGTGCTGCGGTGGGCATGTTCGCCCTGCTCCTCGTACTGGCCAAGACCACACCTGGCCTTCTGCCTCGCTTGGACACTTGGGTGGGCCGAATCGAATCCTTCGGTGTGGAGGATCATGATGCCAACTACCAAGTGGAGCATGCCAAGATCGCCATCGCTTCGGGTGGCTTCCTACCGAACGGTCCGGGCAGTGGTACCTCGCGGAATTTCCTGCCGCACCCCTACTCCGATATGATCTACGCCTTCATCATCGAGGAGTACGGCAGCATCCTCGGCGGTCTCGGTCTGTTGCTGCTTTACCTCATCCTGCTCTTCCGCGCGGTGCGCATCGCATCCACGTGCGCGAAACCCTTCGGTGCACTCGCCGCGATCGGTCTCGGCCTCATGCTGGTCATGCAGGCCATGATCAACATGGCTGTTGCCGTGAACCTTGTTCCCGTCACTGGTCAACCGCTGCCCTTGGTCAGCATGGGTGGCACCAGCGTCTGGTTCACCTGCCTCGCTATCGGCATCATGCTCAGTGTGAGCCGTGGTGCCGAAGAACAACCCGTTCCCCCTTCAACCGATGTCAAACGCCCACGAACAGCGCTCGCTTAGGGTGATGATCTCCGGTGGAGGCACCGGCGGTCACATCTTCCCGGCCATCGCCATCGCCAATGCGGTGCGCGAGCGGGAGCGTGATGCCCAATTCCTGTTCGTGGGGGCGGAAGGGAAGATGGAGATGGAAAAGGTACCGGCCGCTGGCTATGCCATCGAAGGTCTCCCCATCCGCGGATTCCACCGCGGCTCCCTCGTGAAGAACCTCGCGCTTCCTTGGCGCCTCCTGCGCAGCATGATGAAGGCCCGCAAGCTCGTGCGCACCTTCAAGCCCCATGTCGCCGTTGGTGTTGGTGGGTATGCCAGCGGCCCGCTGCTCGCTGCCGCTCAACGGATGAACATACCAACGCTCATCCAGGAACAGAACAGCTTCCCGGGGAAGACCAATATCTATCTCGCGAAACGGGTGGACCGCATCTGTGTAGCCTACGGAGGCATGGAGAAGTTCTTCCCCAAGGAGAAGCTGCTCTTGACCGGCAACCCGGTGCGCCAGGAAGTGGTGCGCCTCGCCGGCAAACATCCTCGTGGACTTGAGCATTTCGGATTGCAAGCGGACAGGCCGATCCTCTTCGTGACCGGTGGAAGCCTTGGTGCCCGTGGCGTGAACAGGGGTATCGAAGCGGCACTGAAGGACTTCCAGGCCGCCGGTATTCAGGTGATCTGGCAGACCGGTACACCGTATCTGAAGCAAGCGCAGGATGCTGCCGCCAAATTGAACTACAGCGATTGCAAAGTACACGAGTTCGTCAGCAAGATGGACTACGCCTATGCCGTGGCCGATCTCGTGGTGTCGCGCGCAGGGGCCATCAGCGTAAGCGAACTCTGCCTGGTGCAGAAGGCTGCGATCCTTGTGCCACTACCTACAGCGGCAGAGGATCATCAAACACACAATGCACGGGCATTGACCGATCGTGGTGCTGCCGTGCTGGTGAAGGACGTCGATGCCGTATCGGAATTGGGCAGTACCGTGCTACGACTGATCAACGACAAGGACGCGCTCAACGGCCTCCACACCGCGATCGCTGGACTGGGAACACAGAACGCAGCCGAGATGATCGCGGCTGAAGTGATACGACTCGCACAAAAGGCGCCCGCGCAGCAAGTAACGGCCATGAACGCATGAACTCGCTCAAAGGCAACAAGCTCTACTTCATCGGTGTCGGTGGTATCGGCATGAGCGGCCTTGCGCGCTATTTCCGCCGTCGGGGTGCCGAGGTGGCTGGCTACGACCGTACCCCGAGCGAGCTCACGAACCAGTTGCAGAGCGAAGGCATCGATGTGCAGTTCAACGAGGATCCGCGCATGATCCCGGTCGAGTTCCGTGAAGCGGCACCGGCTGAAGTGATGGTGGTACGCACACCCGCCGTTCCCATCACCAGCCCACTCTTGCGTTACTGGGAGGAACGTGGCGCACGCATCCTCAAGCGGGCCGATGTCCTTGGTATGGTGACCGAGGATAAACGCACCGTGGCCGTAGCGGGCACACACGGAAAGACGACCGTGAGCACCATGATCGCCCACCTGCTCACCGTTGGCAAGGTGCGGTGCAATGCTTTCCTTGGTGGTATCGCCGCGAACTATGGCACCAACGTGCTCTTGAACGACGACGCGGTGGTGAACGTGGTGGAAGCCGATGAGTACGACCGCAGCTTCCTGAAGCTCTGCCCCAGCGAATCGGTGATCACGGCGATGGATCCCGATCACCTCGATATCTACGGCACGCCCGAGGCCATGTTCGATGCGTACACCCAGTTCGCCATCCTCTGTGATGGTCCTGTCCTGGTGCACGAGCGCATCGCCGACCACTTCAAGGAACGCGCGCTGGTTACGACCTATGCGCTCGGCAGCAGCGGCGTGCCGCGTGCGGAGAACCTGCGGGTGGTCAATGGCGCCTATGAGTTCGACTTGTATGCGGAAGGACATGCACTGGCAGGTCTTCGCCTGGGCATGCCCGGCAGGCACAACGTGGAGAACGCCATCGCGGCCAGCACCGTGGCCCTGCGCCTTGGTGTGACCCCAGAGCTGCTGCGCGCCGGACTGGCTTCCTTCCGCGGTGTCTCCCGTCGGTTCGAGACTCGCATCGCCGGACCGCAGGTGGTCTTCATCGATGACTACGCGCATCACCCGAAGGAGCTCGATGCCTGCATCGCCAGCGTGCGCGAGATGTATCCAGGCAAGCGCATCACCGGCATCTTCCAGCCGCATCTCTTCACCCGCACCCGCGACCTCGCGGACGATTTCGGGAAGAGCCTCGCTGCGCTGGACGAGCTGCTGTTGCTCGATATCTATCCAGCGCGCGAAGAGCCGATCGCCGGTATCACGTCGCAGTGGCTGCTGACGAAGGTCCCCTTGGATGCGAAGGTCTGCGTAAGCAAGGAAGAGCTCCTCAAGGAATTCCAGCAACGCGCGGTGGAAGTGGTGGTCACCCTCGGAGCCGGTGACATCGACCGTCTCGTGCCGCAGATAGAACGCCTGTTGAACGAACGCTACAGACCATGAACAAGTTGAAACGCATCCTACGCCCAGTGGGGATCGCCTTGGCCGTGATCGGTGTGATCGTGGCGCTTGGCTTCGTGGAACGCACTGCCGACCGAGCGCCCATCAACGACCTGCATGTGATCGTGGAGGGTGCCGAAGGTGTACACTTCATCGACGAGGCATCGGTCCGCCGGGAGATCCTGGATCAAGGTATCGCTGTGATGGGGTCGCCTACGGCGGATGTGGACATCACCGGGATCGAGGAGCGCCTGAAGAGCATTCCCTGTGTGGCGAAGGCCGAAGTGTACCACACCATGGATGGCAAGCTGCACGCCCGGGTGCAACAACGCATGCCCATCGTCCGGGTCTTCAACCAGGACGGGAACAGCTTCTACATCGACAAGGAAGGGTGGACGATGCCTACGAGCAGCAACTACACCGCACGTGTGCTGGTGGTGACCGGTCAGCTGAACGAGCCAGGGGCGATCAACGGGGTCTATTCGGTCTACGCTTCCGACAGCCTCAAGCAGCACTTCCGCTCCGATGACATCCACCGGCTGGCCACCTTCATCACGGCAGATCCACTCTGGAGCGCGTTGATCGACCAGGTGGTGGTCACGCCCGAAGGCGAGTTCGAACTGATCCCACGCGTGGGTGCACAACGTGTGCTCATCGGCGATGGAAGCGCGCTCGCGGAACGCTTCGAGAAGCTCCGCATCTTCTACGAGAAAGGAATACCCAAGGCCGACTGGCGTCGCTATGCGCGGATCGATCTCCGCTTCGCAGACCAGGTCGTGTGCACCAAACGAACAACGCTGTAACACTCCACCAACACCATGGACCATAACCAAGACATCGTCGCCGGGCTCGATATCGGAACGACGAAGATCGCCTGCATCGTCGGGCGCAAGAACGAGCAGGGGAAGATCGAGATCCTCGGCATGGGCAAAGCCAAGAGCGACGGCGTGAGCCGCGGCGTGGTGGCCAACATCCAGAAGACGGTGGAGAGCATCAAGGCGGCCGTGCGCGAAGCGGGCGACAATGCCGGGGTGGACATCGGTACGGTGAATGTCGGCATCGCCGGACAACATATCCGCAGCATGCAGCATCGCGGTATGAAGATGCGCGAGAGCCTCGAGGAGGAGATCACGCAGGTGGACATCGATATGCTCATCGATGAGACCTACCGCCTCGTGATGCCGCCGGGTGAGGAGATCATCCACGTGCTGCCCCAGGAGTACATCGTGGACAACGAGCAGGGCATCCGCGACCCGATCGGCATGAGCGGCATCCGCATGGAGGCCAACTTCCACATCATCAGTGGCCAGGTGACCGCGGCGCGCAACATCAACAAGTGCGTGCACCGGGCCGGTCTCAACGTCACCGAGCTCATCCTGGAACCACTGGCCAGCGCCGATGCGGTGCTGAGCGCGGAGGAGAAGGAAGCCGGTGTGGTCCTCGTGGATATCGGCGGTGGCACCACTGACATCGCCATCTTCTTCGACAACATCATCCGCCATACCGCGGTGATCCCTTTCGGTGGCAACGTGGTCACGGAGGACATCCGTCAGGGTTGCGGTATCATGCGCGATCAGGCCGAACTGCTCAAGACCAAGTTCGGCAGTGCCCTGGCTTCGGAGAACAAGGAGAACGAGGTGGTCTGTATCCCCGGTCTGCGCGGTCGGGAGCCGAAGGAGATCAGCTTGCGCACGCTGTCGGAGATCATCCAGAGCCGCATGGAGGAGATCCTCGAGCACGTGTACTTCGAGATCAAGAACAGCGGAATCGAGAAGCAGCTCATCGCAGGCATCGTGCTCACCGGTGGTGGCGCGCAACTCAAGCACCTGAAGCACTTGGTGGAGGTGATGACCGGAATGAGCACCCGCATCGGGTACCCCAACGAGCACCTGGCCAAGAGCAATGTGGAAGCCGTGACCAGTCCGCTCTACGCCACGGGCGTGGGTTTGGTGATGAAAGGCTTCGACTACCTCGAGCGCCGTCGCCCCAAGCACTTCGAGGTGGCCAATGAGCGCACCGCCAAAGTCACTGTGAAAGGACACTCCAAAGGGCCGTTGAGCGGCTTCTTCAGCAACATCATCAACAGCGCGTCCGAGATCCTCAAGGACGACGAGAACTGAGCACGAACCTTCCCGTTCACCTTCCAATCCCTAACGTCATGAAATTCGACCTTCCAAAAGAGCTCGCCTCGATCATCAAGGTGATCGGCGTGGGCGGTGGTGGCAGCAACGCTGTCAACTACATGTACGCCCAAGGCATCAAGGGCGTAGACTTCATCATCTGCAACACGGACCG
>DAOORM010000155.1:0-5656 GCA_035389265.1 Flavobacteriales bacterium
GTGTACCGCTGGCCACCATCAGCGACCGTGAGCACATAGGCGCCGGGCTTCAGGCCAGCTGGTAGTTCAAGAGCGACATTCCCCAGTTGGTCCACTGCACTTCGCACCTGCTGCGTGAAGACCACCCGCCCATCGGCAGCATGTAGTGTGACGCGTGCATCCTGGCCAACTGGCTCCGCAGTACCTACCACGAGAAGGTTCCCCGCGGCGATCGGATTCGGCGTCAAAACGGCGGCATCGTTCACCGTTCGATCGGCGATGCCATCGATGGAGTTGTTTCCCAACCGCGCGATGAAGAAGTAGTTCTGGTTCAACTCCGTGCGCGCCTGACCGCCCACCAGGATCTTTCCGTCCGCCTGCACCGCCATGCCGTAGATCATGGTCGAATAGGTGGGAATGATGTGCTGCACCAGACCGTCGGTGCCCCAAGTACTCAGCGGTGTACCGTTCGCAGCGTACTTCCAGATGGCCATGTTGAAGTCCGTGGGAGGACCATTGCCTGCCGTGCCGGCCATCACGATCTCGCCGTTCTCAAGCTCATCCAACTCCCAGCCATAGTCGAACTGCCCGATGTCCTCTGACACCGCTCCTTCCACACCGAAAGTCGCGTCCACCTCGCCATCCGCGGTGAACTTGATGAGCAAGGTGCTGATGTTGTAGTTCGCATCAGTGCTCTTACCAGCGATGATGATCGAACCATCTTCCGAGATCACCATGTCCTCGCCGGAATCATCCACATCGCTGTAGCTGTACTTCTTGATGCCATCGGCACTGAAGGTCTCATCCAGGGTGCCGTCCGCGTTGAATCTCACCACGACGAACAGCGACCAGAATTGTGATTGACCGAAATAACCGGTGGCCACGATCTTTCCGTTCGGCTGTACTGCGATGGCCTTGAAGGCGGATGAACCCGCCTCGTTCACCGGGATGGTGGCCACGCCGTCGGTGCCGAAAGACGTGTCAAGCACGCCGCTCGGTGTGAACCGAACCACCACCGGACGACTCACATAAGTCGCGTCGTACGACTTACCGCAGAGGAGGATGTTACCCTCCGTATCGAAAGCGACATCATAGGCGATATCCTCGCCGTTGTTGGGCGAAAGGCCCACGGCTTGTGTCACCACACCATCAGTCCCGAAGGACGGATCGATGCTACCATCCGCATTCAACTGGATCAGCATCATGCGGTAGGTCTGGTAATCCGTGGTGGCACCCGCCAGCAGGATCTTGCCTTCGGGCGTCAGCACAGCGGAGTAGAGCAATGCTTCGTTGTCCAACTCGTAGGTGAAGAGTCCGTCCGTGGCGAAATCGGTATCGGGCGTGCCATCAGGGTTGAACCGAAGGACATGGGCGCGCGCCGTGAAAGTGGCATCGAAGCTCATCCCCACCGCGATGATCTTCTCATTGGGCTGGACCAGCAGCTTCTGCAGGTTGTCTCCGGTGTTGACCGGACGCACCACGTAGCCGGTGTTGTTGAAGGAGAGGTCCAGCGCTTCAGGCTGGGCGCGTAGTGCGGTGGCACCGAGCAGCAGGCCACAGAGGGCCAAGGTCAAGGGTCGAGTGTTACTCATGGTTCACGGGTTTCGGTGGGTTCGGGTGGAGATTGCTTCTTCTTCAAGTTGCCCAGGCCTTCGAGCAAACTGCGCCAGGCCGCTTGTTTCTCTTTCAAGCGTTGGTGAAGCTCCTCAAGACGGTCCAAGTCGTCCTGTGGCACAGGTCGCTTTATTGGTTCTGAGCTGTTGTCGGTCATGGTTCCGTAGTTTCCGGACATGCCATCCGGCGAAGACGAGGCGAAAGTGCAGCGCCTTTCGAGCGAGACCAAGGAAAGAGCCCTAACAAGCGCTATACACACCCTGTCCTGGGACCTTACATCCACATTACAAGGCAACATAAACCACTGATATCGTGATAATTGACAGGACAGCGACGCAGGTCAGAGCGACTGCAAGAAGTCGATCAGGTTCACCTCGTCGCCTTCGATCCCGAGCTTCTTCCGAAGCCGCGAACGGGCCACGGTGATGCTATTGACCGTTTGCTGGGTGATGGCCGAGATGTCCTTGGTGGACATGTTCAACCGGAGGAAGGCGCACAGCTTCCGCTCGTTCGGCGTGAGCTCGGGGAAGCGCTCTTGAAGTGCCTTGTAGAAGGTGGAATGCACCCGTGTGAAGTGCGCCTCGAATTCCTTCCAATTGTGTTCGTCATGACTGGCTTGCAGGTCGCGCACGATCTCCTGGATCACCTGCTGGTTCTCCTGGCGGAAGGTGGGCTTGGCCTTCAACAGCCGCTCGGCGATGTGGCCGATGAGCTCGTTGCGTTTGAGAAGGAAGAGCGCGTTGGCGGTGAGCTCTCGGTCCTTGGCGGCGAGGTTCTCCTGAAGTGCCACCTGTTCAGTTTCCAGTTTTTCCCGCTCCAGTCGAAGCTTCTCATGTTCCAACCGGCTCGTACGTACCCGTTGGCGGAGGACCTTCGTCACGAGATAGGTGGTCAGCGCCAGGAAGAACAAGGCACCTCCCAGCGCCAAGTTCCAGATCCGCTGCCGGGCGTTCTCCGCATCCTTGCGCGCCCCTTCCACCTGGAACATCTCGCGCTCCTTGTCGCGCCGGAACTCCTCCTCCAAGCGGGCGATCGTCAACCGGCTATCTGCATTGTAGAGGCTATCGTTCAAGGTCTTGAAGGCCCGGTGGGCATCCAGGGCTGCTTCGTGTTCGCCGAGCGTGTCGTACACGAGGGAAAGTGATTCCAGGGAGATCACCATCGACTCACCGCTGCCGATCCGCTGGCCAATAGACAAGGCCTGCTTGAAGTGGTCACGCGCCTCCGTGAACCGTCCGAAGTTCACCTGGTTCTTCCCCAGGTTATTCAAGACCTGCGCCTGGCCGCGGGCGTCATCCTGCTCCTTGCGCAAGGCCAGGGCCCGAAGAAAGTGCTCGTTGGCCTGTTGGTACTGCCCGAGCTCCATCAGACATATCCCGATATTGTTGCTCAGGGATGCTTCATTCCGCGCATCGTTCAAGGGCCGGTTCATGGCCAAGGCCTGTTGGAAATACGGCAAGGCCGTGGTGTAGTCCGACCGGCGCACATACACTGCGGCCATGTTGTTGAACAAACGCACCTTCCGCAGGGCGAGATCGGCACTGTCGAGGCCGGTTGCGCCGTCCAGGATGCTTAGCGCATTGTTATAGTGAACGATGCTCTTCTCCGGATCGCGCAGGTTGAAGTGGAGCAACCCGATGTTCAACTCGATGTCCGCCTGCGTTAAACTGAGCGCAGGTGTAGGCCCTTCCCGTTCCACGGACTCCTCGGCCGATCGTTCTGCACGCTGGTAAGCGCTCAACGCTAAGGGCATGTCGCGCAGGGCTTGTTGTGCATCACCCAGAACGATGAGCACGCGCACACGTTCTTCACTAGTGCCAAGCTGCCCCATGCACTTCTCCGCTTCCAAGGCATGGAACAAAGCCGAATCGGCGTTCAACGGTAGAAGCTTCTTTGCCAGGGCCAGGTGTTCAGCGCAAGCAAGCTCAGCGCCTCGACTGACGAGCGCCGTCGTGGACAGCAGCAGGAAGGAGAGCAGAAGTGGGAAGCGAGCCTGGCACACTTCCCGCATGCGCACGCCTCCATCAGGCGTGGGCTGGGCGGACGCCCTTGCCAGCCCGGCTGCTTGGTGATGGCACGACTTCAACACTTCCATGGAAGGTCCGAAAGTAGTTCCACCCGTGGATACGAGGCCGCCATTCACCGATCCTGACCGCACCGAACGACCTCCCCTGTTCCAGCCGAACGAACGCGACCCCTGATCAACATCATCTTCTGGGGGACGCCCATGGCCTACCTTGATACAATAACCCACGGAACGACCATGCGCCACATCCTTCTCCCCACCGACTTCAGCCCTGCGGCGTTCAATGCGATCCAGTTCGCCATCGACCTGCATGGGACACGCAACGTGCGCTACACCTTGGTGAACAACTACCTGCAACAGGCCTTCGACCATGCGCTGCTTCCAGACTTGTCGATCGGCATGCGCCATGCCAGCGAAAAAGGTCTGCGGGCGGTGGAACGGAAATGTCGGAAGTTCGCGCCTGGCATCAGCGTGGCTAAATTCTCCACCCCTGAACACTTACCCGAGGCGTTGAACCGCCTGAGCGCGAAGAAACACGCCGACCTGATCGTGATGGGTACCCAAGGTGAAGGCAACTACGGCTTCGTGGGCAGCAACACCAAGGCGGTCATCCTCGGTTCCACCGCACCGGTGATCACCGT
Source organism: Flavobacteriales bacterium (assembly GCA_035389265.1). Lineage (GTDB taxonomy): Bacteria > Bacteroidota > Bacteroidia > Flavobacteriales_F > PHOS-HE28 > PHOS-HE28. The sequence goes on from DAOORM010000155.1 coordinate 4,261, forward strand.
TCCATCCTTCTGGTCCGCAAAACCGATCGGCCGCATCTTGCTGGCCCATGATGGCGATGACATCGACCGCAGTACACTCGAACCATTGAAACGGCTCGCCTTACGCACCAACAGCCATGTGGTGGTGACCCATGTGCGCGACAACCTCGCCACGTTCGAGAAAGCCATGGACCGCAAGGCGATGACCGCGGCGTTGGGCCGTATCCCACATTCCTTCCTCACCGTGCAGGGGGAGGCCGTGGTGAGCACCCTGAACGAACTCGCGAGCAAGGACAAGGCTCAACTCGTGGCCATGGTCCACCGCCAGCGTGGCTTCTGGCAGAAGCTCTTCCACAGCAGCAAGGCGAAGAACATGGCCCTGCACACCAAACTTCCGGTGCTAGTCCTGCGGCAGCGAGCCCAGTGACGGATCCGGAGGATAAGGATCAGCCCACAGGTCGGATCGGCCTTGGAATGGACCGACGCGTTCTACATTCGAATTCGGAAGCAGCATTCCGCTGACTTCCCCTGTCAACTACGGACAGCCCGCATGAAGACCACCACCACGCTCCTTTCCCTGCTGTTCGCGACATCCATCACCGCGCAGACCTGGTCCAGTCCCCTTGAGATCGCTGACCATCGCGGAACGGGTGGTTCCATCGGCGGCTGGAACAGCATGGCCATCGTGAACGGGAATCCGGCGATCGCCACCTTGGACGAAACCCACAAGATGATCCGCTTCGTGCGCGCTTCGGATGCCGCAGGTACCACGTGGGGTGTGCCCGTGATGGTGAACGTACCCGCTCTCGATGGCAACAACCTCACCCTCGCCGTGGTCAATGGCAGACCCGCCATCGCGTACCAGAGTTTCCCCGGCAACGACCTGATGTTCGTGCAGGCGTTGGATGCGGATGGAGCCACATGGGATACACCCGTGATCGTGGAAGAAGGCACCGATGTGGGCAAAGCAGCCAGCCTCACCGTGGTGAACGGTCTTCCAGCGATCGCTTACTACAACGGCGCCACCAACCGCCTCTCCTACTGCCGCGCCCTCGATCCGGATGGCCTTACCTGGGGCGCACCCGTGAATCCCGAACTGCTGGTGGGCTTCGTCATCCGCACTGAAATGAAGGTCGTGAACGGAAATCCGGCCATTGCCGTGGGGCGGGGTGGAACCACGCGCTACATCCGTGCGACCGATGCGAACGGTGCTACGTGGAACACAGGCTTCACGATCGCCACCGGCGTGAACAACGGGGTGCGTCCCTCTTTGGCCGTGGTGGGCGGTATACCCTGCATAGCCTACTACCGTGCCGACGATGATCGCGTTTCCTTCCGCCGCGGCAACGATGCCAACGGCGATGCCTGGGGAACCGACGTGATCGTACATGACGTGAACGGCCAGGACATCGGGGGC